>JAHJBU010000008.1 GCA_018813375.1 Patescibacteria group bacterium | reverse complement strand
TATTTTTCAGCAGAGATTCAGGATTTAGACGAAAACGATGTTGCTTATAACCAACGTTTTATTGCTTTAGACATACAGCTCAATAGATTACAGAAAATGCACAGTGCAATAGAGGCAGCTAAAAAAGCTGCAGATGTCGTGGCAGTGACACCAACAACGACAGCTGAACGTGTAGATTCTTCAACTTCTATTGAAATTGGTCAAGTTGATATATCTCAGTATGGATTGAAATTAGCTCTTAATCGTTTAGTGACAATGGACTTTGGACCTCAGAATAAAACAGATCAGAGTGAAGTTGAGGGTGCCTATACTAAATACGTAGATATGGTCGTTGCCATAGGAGAGCCATACGACAAAATTGCAGATGTCTTTAGACTTGTTCAGACAATGTATGTTGATGGAGTGATGAATAAAGCTGTTTCTCTTGATCTGGACTTTATAAGTTTCAGGTGGGAAACAGGAAAAGATGCAATCTCAAGTACTAATACTATCAATAGGTATGATAAATTACGTCAGACTGAACTCTGGCAAAAAGTGATTAGTAAGTTAAGCGATCGTTCATTTATGTACATGCTGGATGCAACTACTCCCTGGAAGGCAAGTAGAGGGTGGGGCTCAGAGGCGGAAGTTCAAAAATTATTTAATCTTTGCCATAAGGATTTATATGAGGGTGTAACTAAAACCGTAGCTGGAGTAGTCCATACTTTACCTCCAGATCCAGAATATAAGGCATTAATAGATCAATTTTTAGAAGACGTAGGCATGGTTGATACTGCAGGACAATCAAGGTTTGGGCGAGCAGATATAGTCGAATTTGTAAAAGAGATGGCTTGGTATGACGCTTCCTTAAATGACTATAGAACTCAAGCAGCCATGATTCACTTAGGTGTGTTGAAGTCCTCATTTAAGCATAGAGGTGGACAGAATGTAGATCCAACAGCAACGATATTTAATGGTGGGTATCAGGGTAAAAATTTAGATAGAGGTAGGTGGGCAACTCTATTTGGAGCAATGGTAGTTCCTCCAGAGATAATAATGAAAGGAGAATTTTGGTTGAGCGATTTTGTTCCAGGGATTCCTCGTCATGATCCAGTATGGGATAAACAATTTAGAGCAGCTGATTATGCTGACGCAATTGGAGACAGTCAAAGGGCAATGCACGAGAAATTAATGAATGATTACAGTAGGCTAATTCAAGCATTTTTTAAATGGATGTTTAACGTGAACTATAAAGATGAATTTAACAAATATGATCCGAATAAAATTTTTCAAAATAATGACGGAACAGTAAATATAGGTGATATGGCATTTCTTCTTCCAACTCTAAGCTCATTTTTAAGAGCTCCGCTCAATGATGAAGGAATCAGAGATGGTGGTAATAACCCCGCTAATTATCTTCAATCCTTAGGTTCTCTTAGCAAGCTTATAGAAATGTCATCAACGGCTTTCGAAAGCATTGAAGATCTTCCTCATGATCCAGTAAAAGCTCAGCAAATTATTAAAGACGTTGCTAAAAAAACAGGAACTGAATTAGCTAAATCCTTTGCCTATCAATGGGCTTATAAATATAAGGAACCCGGAAGAACACTTTACCCTCCCAAAGAAGCTGGGAAAGAAAATAAAGTCATGGATGAAGGTGAAGATAGAGAAAAAGCAAGGCAATTAGACAGAGCGCAGCAAGAATTTTTGAGGGTAACCGTTCAGTTTATTTTAATTCATTTGATTTCTAGGCTTCCTTTTACAGATGATGTGGCTATGATATCTCCCTTTGAATCTAGGATGAGACACCATAGAGAGGTACTTGAATTATTTGTAGAGGAAACTATTCGCTATGCAAACCAAAATACTTCTTTTAATCTTTGGGATGGTCATATTAGAAAAGCTTATTTGGAAATTGCTGAGAATAAAAAATTTAGAAGACCATTAAGAATAAATCCAATGGATCATCGTCATGATTATTGGGATGTTTGGTATGAGGTTGTGATGAATATGAATAAATGGAAAAGAGAAAAAATGTTTTTTTTAACGCCAGCAAGAGCTGAAGCTAAACCCACTTATCCATTCCCAGAAAAATCAGAAAAAGATCCTACCAAATAATCCGTTGAAATTTATTATGTTCATTTGTTTAGAACTATTGTTTTAACGTTCACCAGAAGTTGCTACTTTAATAGCATCTCTTTCTTTTTGTCGTTTTTCACGATCAGCTTTTATTTTGGCTTGCTGAGCTTTATAAACACTTTCATCACCTATAAATAAAGCAGTATGAGAAGCAGCTGAGTCAAATCCTCTTCTAAATTGAGATAAAGGTCTCTTTCGTTTTATAATTGCAGCACCCAAACCTCCAGTAACCCCGGCTATAACCTCGCCTTGTTTCCTCGCAAAATTTCCCCCACTTAACCCGCCACCAGCCCATTTACTTGTATCCGACATTGCAAATCCTGGTATAAGTTCTCCACCCTTCCAGCCTTTTCCTAGTGAATCGCCCATTTTGCCCGCAAGCTGTTGGAAAATATCTTCTTTAGCACCCATGGCTTTTTTAGCTTCTTTGACAATTTCTGGCATGATCATGAGCATCCCGAGCCCAACTATAAAAGGCATCAGCCCAGCAGTGCCACTCCCAAAAAGATAAGGCGGTTGAAACCCACCACCCTCAAGTATCACATTGTCTACTAGCTCAGTACCAGAAATATGATTAGTGAGCTGATCAGAGACGATTAAAACCAAAAGCACTGTTGGAAAAGCAGCTAAGTTACCAACCAAATTTAGCATCCATTGTTTAAAAGGATTTTGTCCAGGGACAGCGCCAAAAGCTAGCAAAATCGGGGAAAACGCAATTGTTAGCACAATTGTGACATAAGTTTTTAATAATTCAAAAAATAACTCAACAATTTTAAGAGCAATCGCAAGTGCTACTACCACAGCTAAAGTTATGCTCCCAAGAGTAGGGATTACACCATCTCCCCAATATTCCAGATTGCCTTGCATAGAGTCACTAAACTCTTGAACAGCTTCATAAGCCATAGTGGCGCCATTGCTGACCATTATCCATCCGAGTTGCAAAAAGTTTTTGTTTAAAAATACACCTTGGTCTTTTTGAAACAAAGCTAATAATAAATACATCACTACATACATTAAATCTATGACTAAACCAGCAATAGCATAAGAAAAAGTAACTAGCAAAAGAGAGACAATAATTTGAGGAATGGCCTGCTGAGCGGTGATAGCAGCTTGCCCGCCTATCTTTTGTCTCATCATAATTAGAAAACCTATTACTAAAAATAGCACCACAAAAAATAAGTAAGCCATGTTTCGGAAAGTTTTCCAGGTATTAAGAATTGGATCTAATGAAGCAAAACCCAATCCTTGAGCATAAGCTGGTTGTGCAATTTTAAAACCCGCAGAATTCATCACATCAGCTACATATCTTTCTGTTGTAGCAGCAGGACTATTAATCATCCAAGCAATGGCTTGAGTCACGTTGCCAACCATGCCAGGTGAGTAGGTAATCCCTCCAGTACCATCGTCTTGGGGGATACCGCCCATAATTCTTTGAAAAGTTAAAACCAAAAGATCATTATTGATCCCTTTTGAATATCCTTGTCTATTGGCTTGCTTAGTCAGAATATTAGCTTCAACGGCTGAGTTAAATTCATCCACCTCTTTGAGTTTAGTGATGCCAGATTTTGGAGCTTGCTTTATTTGAGCCACCACAGGTTTAGCTATTGCTGGAAACAATAAAACGACTGCCAGTAAGGCTATAAGCAGTTTTTTCATTAATACAAACATTGTACTGGATGATGTCTTGACACAAAAGTAGCGATTCTAGTTGATTTTTTTGTGGTTTTGCGCGATATTGTATCTATCTAACTTATGTTAAGTATAAAAAAGGATATCAAATGACTCCTGAACAGCAAATTTCTCAAATTAAAGATTTGCTTGATTCTGCTCAAAGCGTGTTAGTGATTATTGGTTTTGAGCCAAATTTAGACATCCTAGCTGCCAGTAGTTCATTATTTTTAGGCTTAAAACAAGCAGGCAAAGAAGTGATTTATGCTAGTCCAGATTTGCCGTCTTTGCAAAGTGAAAATTTAGTTGGGGTAGATCAAATCAGAACTGATATTAGTAATAAAAATTTAGTGGTCAGTTTTGATTACGATGAAGCGGCTGTAGAAAAGGTTAGCTATCATATTGGTGAAGAAACTAATCGATTTTATCTTACTGTCCAGCCAAAAAGAGGTAATCAGCCATTAAATAAAGACACGGTTGAGTTAGGTTATGCCGGGGCAGAGGCGGATTTAATTTTTTTAGTAGGCGTACATGATTATGATTCTTTAGATCAGCTTTATATCGGCAACGAGCAGTTATTTAATGAAACTACAGTAGTAACTATTCATAGCTTTGAGCCACAAATTGGTAATATTAAATTTAATACTAGTGATTATGTTAGCATCAGCAGTGGGGTTTCAGTCTTAATCCGCCAGTTGGGATTAGATTTATCTAATGATGCTGCTACTAATTTACTTCTTAGTATTGAAGAAACAACTGATAGTTTTAGATCCTTGTCAACAACTCCTGACTTACTAGAAACAGCCGCTTGGCTAATGAGGCAGGGAGCTAGGAGAGTAAGGCGCACAGATAAGAAAATTGCTGTTCAAGGCCAATCAACTATTCCAGTCAAGCCAATTATTCCAGTCAAGCCAATCCCTCAGCTTAAACCAGTGATAAAAGAGATAGCTCAAAAAAAGAAACCTAGAGCTAAGTTTGACAATGGTGGCTTAGACCACCAGCCAGGGATGATGGGGAAAAGTAGCTAATTGCAACTAAATTTAAAAATATCCATAGCACAAACGCAGTAATTAGCACCGCTACAGCCCTGAACTTCTTCGTAGTTACCACAGGCAGGTTGGACAAGATTTGCTGTAGGAACTCCATAGTTTCTTCCTGCCATCATATAATAAAGTTGTTTGGTACTAGGATCTGAGCCATTGGTAGCACTATATTGTCCTTTTAGCCACGATATTTCGCTTTTACGCTTTCTGAGCGTATATTTTAACGATCCTTCGACATCACAAGCAGCATTAATAGGAAGAGGCTCACTCTCTTTGATATAAGCTGCTTGAGAACAAAATTTTTCATCAATACAAGCTGGAACAAGATTGCCAGTTATTTGTGAAGCACCACAAGCATTAGTAATTAAATCGCCACAACTCATGGACGTTGCTCCAGCTCTAATTTGTCTGAGAAACGGACTGCCCTCTATTTGCATGATCCCCCAGAGCATTTGAGCATCGTTACTATTGCCACCAGCGATACTACAGACCATTTTTTCTAACTCCTTCATAGTTGGCAATTCAACTACAGTATTTTTATATTCCTCGCAATCCTCAGAAGTTTTACCTAGATCTTCTTCCCCTTCTTTACTATCTTTATTTCCAACTAAAAATTTTTCTGTATCGCTTTCGTTTGCTCTGATATTTGCTTGAGCGGGATTAAGAGTGCCATCACTTAAGTACTCGGGGTAAAGCAAGGATTGGACTTTGCTAGTGCCTTCTCTAACGTTATGAGACACCTCAAGACTAATGTCTCGGTCAATTTTACCAAGCCCAATTGTAAAAGAATTGTTGCAGTCAGCATCATTAATGCCATCCCCGTCAGTGTCTGTTTTACATTTATCTGGGTCATAAAATGACTTGCTATTAGATTTACTATCAACTTTATCATCAACTTTATTAAACTTAACTTGAGAAGGAAGTTGCTCAAGCCTATTTTCATACTCAGCTTGTTCCTCTAAAGAAGCCAGGAGGTTATAGACGGTATCTTTTTGTGCATAAGGAGCAATGATAAATGTTTCAAATTTAGCTTTTTTGGCTGTGATTTCATTTTTAGGGATGTTTCCAACTGTCATGTTAGTATTAAAAACTCCAACGATTTTATCTAAAATCCCACCAACAAACGCACTGAAAGGAGTTTTGCCACCAGAGTAGCTATAGCTAAGGTCTTCAGGAATATTAGCTGGGCTATCAATCTCCTCAGATATTTCAGTAATAATCGTGTCCCCACAAGGTGGGTTTTCTGAGTTAATATAGTGCGCAATGGCGGTATAGATATCTTTAGTTGAGCCAGTATTGCAGTTTACGCAGTTAATACGATCTCCATTGTCAAAACCTTTAGAAAAGGCTTTAATAGCTTTCTTGAGACGATTAGTTTTATTTATGTTATCTTTATCCTTTTCTTTATCCCAAGATTTTTGATCAGTAGAAATCTGTAGAGATAGTTTGTGAAATTGAATTGGGTCATCATCTGGATTTTCTTCCATCCCAGAAGTAGGAAGTAGAATAACTTTAACAGAGATTTTATCTCCTGGTTTGATAAACCAGTCTAGAAAAGAGGTTGTCCAATTTTCAAACAAACGACCCTCTTCTCCGCTTGGTTTTTGTTCAGTAGCTGAGACTAAAAAGGCTGGTTTGTAGGTATTAACCTGAAAATAAGGAGTGTTGGCTAGACCCTTGAGAATATTGGGGTCAGATTTATTAAGTTCTTGTAGATACTCTGACTTTTTTAGCTCTTTACAATCAATGCCGTCAGTAGCAGTTTTAAGGGTGCTGATTTTGTACTTTCCATTAGTATTGGGAATCTCAATGTCAGCTGGGCATTTGCCAGTGATTTTTTCACATTGAGTAGTAATGTTGAATAAAGACTGTTTAGCCACTTCACATTGCTCAACTAGTGAGAGTTTTTTATAAAAATCAGCTGTGAGAATATCCTCTAAAAACGGTTCAGTTGCTAATAAATCTTCATCAACTTCATAGTTGCCAATGTAGGATTCATAGTCAGGATCAATTTGTTCTCCACCAGAGTTTCTAATTAGGGGGGTCCTCATGAGTAAGCCCTCGTCTAGGAGTGCATGAGCTGTGGGGTTTAGTTTAACTGGCGTGCCATAAAGATCTAAATATCTGTCATATGCGCCTGATATTTGTGGATTAATCGTGGTGGGCTCGTTAGCACAAAAGACTTGATAATTGTTATTTACGATGGACTTGATGATTTTATTGGGGCTAATACCAAAGATGCCAACTTCTAACCCTGGGATAGGTTTTACAAAGATTTTATCTATGCCTACCTCTTTGGCATGAACAATAGAGCTAAAAGCAGAAATAAAAAAAATAAAACTAAATACTAGCAGACTGCGCATAACTACTTATTATACAAGACTCTTAGGAGTAGGGTTTGGAGATAGCTATTATTAGTTAAACGTGACGCCGGCGTCTGGGATATTAAAATTAAGAATAGTTTTTATCCCAGTGAATTCAGCAATTAGATTTAAGATCACAAAAGCTGATAGTGCTACGATCAAGCCAATGACAGCAAAAGTGAGAGTGTTTTTAGCTTTTTGGGTATCTTTACTATTACCACCAGAAATTAAGTAGCGAAAGGCACCTACAATGATCATGATAAAACCTATAAAACCAATTGCAGTTACTGCAACTGAGAGAATATTGGCGATTAAACAGCGCAAGCCCTGGACGGTTGCAACACCATTATGGACACATACTCCCTCCCATGTTTGGGGTTTAGTGAATCCTTGAGCATTTGCTGAGTGCGGGAAAGCTAGTATTGCTGTGCTGATAATTAGCCACTTTAGTTTGTTTAAGTATTTTTTCATTAGTTTGATTCTACCAAAGTTTAATTCTACCAAAAAGCCCCGATGATCTGTAGAGATATCGGGGCTTTGAGATTTTATATTTTGAGCCTTAGATCTTATTTACGGGTGAGACCGGCAGGAGCACCAGTACCAATGATTCTGAAAACATCGTTTAGGTCACTAAACCCAAGGAAGTTAAGTATAATTAGTAGAATGGCATAAGAAGCAGCTAGGACAATTAAGCCTACAACTGCAGCTGTAATTTTATTACGCGCAGTTTCTGTTTTAGTTTTGTCTCCACCAGAAGTAATCCACTCTATGCCACCCATGATGAGATAAAGGAAAACTAATAAAGCACCAATCACCATCACAAAATTGAGTGCACCTTGGATAAGAGCGCCAAGGTCAGTAAAAAATCCTCCTTTTTCAAGTTCTGCAGGATCTATTTTAATATCAGTTCCTATTGAATCTCCTGCTTGTGCAAAAGCAGTACCTACAAATAAAGGCAACGTGCCTATACTGATTGCTAATTGGGTCAGGCGTTTTTTCATTTTTCACACTCCTTTTTAATATTTATAGATTGCCTACTATTTTATAGTAAACTATATTATAGTTGAGATTTTCTTAAAGAGTCAAGTCAGCTTTGAGTCTAAGGAAATAATGGACCAAAGCTAACATTAATCCCTAAGAAATTTTGAGTAACTACAACCCAGATGGCATAACTAGCTGACAAAATAATTATACCAATAATAGCATTAGTTAATCTTTTTCTAGCATTTTCTAGCTTAGTGCTGTCTCCGCCACTACCTATCCACTCGATACCAGCCTGAAGCAAGTTAATCAGCACAATAATTGCTCCCAAAACCATCATAAATTGGAGTATTCCAGTCAGGACACTAAAAAATAGTGAGCCATCTGAGGCTGCTTCAATATCATGACCAGTAGCTCCTTGTAATAAAGGATTAGTTATCCCCTCAAGGGCTGTGGGTGGTTTTTGGGCAAAAATTTGTTGAATCATAAGTTTTAGAAAAGTTAGTTATTATTTAGGAATTAGATTACCGCTACCAAATGGAGTTGGAGGCTGATTGTTTTCATTAGATGGTGCTGGTTTACATTTTATAGGATCATCGCAATATGGAGGTATACACTCTGGGTTATAATCAGGATCGTAGCCACCGCACATTACGCCACCTGGACCCGTATATGAATTATTTATTTCTGGCCTCAAGCTAGTTAAAAGCCCGCCAAATTTAAGAATGTTAATACCAAGCATTGAGCCAACTGCTCCAATGAGCGAGTAGGCAGCTATAATAATTACTAATCCAATGATGCCATTAGTCATGCTGTCACGAGCCTTAGTAATTTTACCAGCATCGCCAGCTGCACCCATCCAAGTGAAACCAGCAATAACTAATACAAACAGAAAATAAACCGCAGCGACCAAAGTTATGCCGCCTAGAGCGAGAGAAGCAATTTTTTCTAAAGCGCTGGCTGCTTCAACACCAGATACTGTAACATCAGGAGCAAAAGCCGCTGATGGAGCTTGAAATGTCCCTAGATTACCACCGCTAGCATCTGCTAAAAGTTGAAAAAATATCATGCCGGACACCCCTCTGGACCGCAAATTTTAGGACTGAGAATAAAAGTAGCATCACCAAAAAAGATCATCCCGACCACGCCGGCTATTGCATACGAGCCAACAATAATAGCTAGCCCAATTACACTAAAAGTGACTGTGTTAACGACTTTTTCATGAGCGCCTTTATCTCCACTAGAAGAGAGATAGATCCAACCTGCGTAAATCATATTAACCATGACAAATAGACCACCAACGATGGTGATAAGCCTGATTAAATTAGATAGAAATAAAATTAGACCAATATCGACTCCAGCAATAGCAGCCTGAGCATCATAGTCAGCTACACCAGGAGGAGGAGAGATTTTGCCAAAAATAGAATCATCAGCGGTAGCAACTAGGGCGGGTAAGATTGGCATCATAAATTTTATTGTATCACTAAAAAAGTATTTCTGTCCCAGTGATGATCTCGATAATTTTCACAATCCAGAAGGCACTAAACATAATTAAAAAACCAATTCCAACTGCTTCGGCAATGCCTTTTGCGTCTTCTTTGCCCTTTTTTTGAGGTGACATAGTAAACTTAAACCCGGCTAAGAGAATCATAAAAAATAAAATAATGCCAGCTATGAGAAAGATGTTTGTCACTACTATATTTATTACTTTAGCTGGGGTGTCATAGGTAGCTGCGACTTGACTGCCTGTTTCGGGGTTGAGAATAAAACAATCAATTAGATTAATATCACCATCAGCAGAAGGATTACAGCTCATATTAATGGTATTATACGTGATAAAGATGAGAGATAAAATAAGCGTTGAGTTTGAAGAAAAATTACTGCATAGGCTCCGGCGTGGAGACCTGGTAGCTAGTCGGGAATGGTTTGAAAAATATGCGCCAGCTTTGTTTAAGTTTGTTTCATGTAAAATCTCTAGCCACGAAGATGCAGAAGAAATTGTCCAAGAAACATTTATTAATTGCTTAAAGCACTTACCTGTATTTAGTGGGAAATCTTCTATTAAAACCTGGATGATAGCTATAGCACGACATGAGATAGCTGATTATTATCGTAAAAAATATGCTAAAAAAGCTTTGCAAACATTGCCACTAATGGAAGAGTTAAGCCATGAACATTTTGATGATGCTAGCGTGGTCGCCAAAAAGGTGGTGGCAGTTTTAAACAAGATGAGAAAAGATTATCAAGAATTGTTATTGCTTAAGTATGTAGATGGTAAAAAAGTGCGAGCTATCGCAGGAGAATTAAGGAGGAGCTTGAAATCAGTAGAAGCAGACTTATTTAGAGCTAGAAAAGATTTTAAGGAAATTTATGTCACTATGTAGTCAAGAAGATTTTTTAAAGAAATTAGAATCAGAGCTATTTTTTCAATCACAGCTGGAAAAAAAACAACTATTACCTAAAAAACTCGGTTGGATAGGGAGATTAGTAGTAGTTTATTTTTGGCAGGTGCTAGTCGTGACGTCAATTGTCTCGGCATTGGTTGTACATTTTTTATAAGATTTTTTTTGAGTAGCTTGATATTTTTTGACACTTTCATCTGCTAACTTTAATTCTCTGATCTTATCTGCCAGTAATACTTTCATGTATGATTGATAAGGAACATCAATTTTATTTGCCATGTTTTTAAGATTATCATACATCTCTTGAGGCATGCGCATAGTTATAGTTTTTTTAGCAGGTTTAAAATTTGTAAATTCTAAGTTTGGAAATTGAGGGTTTTTGATGGCTTTTGACCAATCAAAATAGTCAGTAGTATCATGAGTTAGCCAAAATTCACGTTCTTGCGTTTCATTTTTAAACTTTGGGATTTTTTTTAGCTTAGGCTTGTTCATAAATAATTCTTTCTTTTTTACTTTGTAATCTTACTGAGATAATTCTAATTTTCTTTTTTCTAATAGTAAAAATAATAAGCAGTTTTTTGTCATTGTTAGTTTGACCTAAAGATCGGTATCTTTTTTCATGTTGAGAATGTTTTTGGTCAGATATTGTTAGTAATGGTTTATTTTTAAAAATCTCCTCGGCTTCTGTTTGAGTTACCTGGTGTTTTTTATAGTTTTTAGTGCTATTTCCGTCGTCCCATTCAAATTTTTTTAGTTTAGATAGATCTGGGATTTGGGTCATATTGTTAATTTGTACATATTTATTAAATACATATGTAAATAATAGAGCAATACCTAGGTCTTGTCAATTTAAGTATCCAATGCATTTTTTGAGTGATATTCTGCATACAGAGATGATGTAAAATAGTTTTAATGAAAAAAAGAATCGCTCTTTTATCAGTTTTTTATACCTTAGGGAAAATTAGCCAAGGGTTATTGCTTCATCCCTATCAAACTATGCAATCATTAGTGCGAGATAGAGTTTTTGTTTGGATGAGTTTTTTGCCAGCGATAATGTTTTGTGTAATAGCTTTAGCCTGGAAATATTTGATTTTAGCATTTTTTAGTTTAGTTTTACCAGCTTTTTTAATTTATTTATTTATTTTCTTCTGTTTTTATTGGCAAGCATTGTTGTGTTATTTGCTAGTGCGATTTTGGGTTGGGTTTCAAGAAAGATAAACTTGCGGTTAGGATTTTTTAATCTACAAAAAATCCCGCCTAAGCGGGAATCTTTGTCTACTCGCGGATAAATATCCGTAGTGAAAATTTAGCAAGCTTAATTATACATTTTTTAGTTTTTAACTCAATGATTAAATTATGGATGATGGTGGATGATTAAATTGTGGTCTCTTTACGAAAAAATTCGAACTATATTTCAAAGGTAGCGCGGCGAGTGCCCCCACCCACTCGCCGCGCCATCTTTACCGTTCGGCCTTCGGCCTCGCTTATTTTTTGCGCGCGCGATATTCTCGCCCTTCGGGCGAGTAGTAAATTCATAAAGGTAGCTGGCTTGGCATTTCTCCAATGTGACCCTCGTTATCCCTAATACCATATTTAATTAATCTTTTAGCTTCAATCCTTAATACTTCTGGAATTAGAGCTTTGTAAACCGCACAACATGGAGAATTAACTATATATTTACCTTTTTGTTTAAAAGTAAGAAGAGGACAACCACCACAACAAATATATTTCCATTGACATGTATGACAAGGATTTTTTCCTTCTACTGTAAGTCCTATCGGTTTAACAAAATTGCCATCTTTCATAGTTTTAATTAAATCCAAATCGTCAATTGATCCGATTGGTTTTTCTAATGTCATCTGGCAAGGTACGATTCTACCATCTTGTCTCACGACAATATAACTATTACCCATTCCACATGTATAGAGATGTGGTTTTGAAAAAGTAACTCTGTCTAAAAGACCATTGATTAAACTATAGCGAGGAGGATTATTATAGATAAGCAAATAGGCCTCTCTAAGATATTTAACTAATTTTTTATCATCGCCTTCAAGTTCTTCCTTTACATATGGATTTTCCCTATAAAAATTAAATGCAAACGGAATATTTCGTTTGAGTAAATATTTGGTAAGATCGGGAATGTTTTCAATATTTTTTGATGTAATTGTTATAGACACATTAAAAGGGACTTTTATTTTAAGAAGATTGTTTATTCCTTTTTCTACATAGCTAAAACTTGATTTTCCGGATGGAAAAACACGATTATCATTATATTTTTGAAGACCATCTAACGAAATGGCAGCTCTAATTTTTTTCTCCTTCAAAGTATTAGCAATTTTTTCTGAAAGCAATACTCCATTAGTTAAAACTACAAAATCTGATTTAATATCCGCTTTTTTAGCAAGGGTACGCGTCAATTTAATAAGCTCTAAAACATAATTAAATTCCAAAAGACATTCACCACCAGAAAATTTAATGGTGATTTTTTTAAAGTTATTTTTTTTAGCATCCCGAATAATATTTTGAATAGCTTTTACTCCAGTTTTTTTATTCATTTTCTCATTGGTTTTCCGAACATAGCAATATTTGCAGCGCAAATTACATTGGTTTGTGACATGAAGCCAAACTCCGAGATGTTTTGGTGGTTTTTGGAATATGATGTTTTTGTTTTTCGGGGAATCAAAAAAGATGATTTCGGAATGAAAGAAGTCGTTAAAAACTCTTTCAATATCGTGGAATTCTACCTCCGCACTTTCTTTTTTGGCAAGATTGAAAAAGTCGTCAAGCTTCTTTTTACCATCAATAAGATTAAATAAAAAAGCAGCCTCTTTATTTAAAATGGAAATTCCATGTTCAGAAATCGGATTATAAACCAACAAAAAACCCTCCACATTATCTGTGTAGGTATTGCTGTACAAATGCGGAGTGCTCAATTTACTCAACATAAGGTCAATCTAAATTTAATTAATCCTTGAAAACCTAATTATTCAAGGTTATTATCATTTCCACAGGCATCACATTGACCGTATAATATTTTTTTATCCGCTTTTATCTTTTTATCATTGATAATTTGTGCGTTTTTAAAATTCATATTTTCCACCTCCTTTCATCAATAAAGATATACAACAATGAGGTATTATACTATATTTTCTATAAAATATACAAAAATGAGTCTCAAAACTTGGCTGTTTAATAATTCTGTTGTTTTACTAATATAGGTTTGGTATAGTCTTATTGGACTCAATTTTGTGTGGAATCTCTTTTTTAATGGCGCAATCGGACAATTGGAAGAGATTCCTAATTGAGTCCACCGGTTGCGCCATTTGAGTTTTGTTCTTTAATAATTTTTGCATTTTCTTTAAGCAGAAAACCTTGATAAGGTTTTATGCTTGTTCGAACCGACTTTTTACGAGGCCGAAGGCCGAACGGTAAAGATGGCGCGGCGAGTGGGTGGGGGCACTCGCCGCGCTACCTTTGAAATATAGTTCGAATTTTTTCGTAAAGAGACCGCAGATCGTGAAGAGAAAGGGGTGCGCTCGTCGCGGGGGCGGGCGCGGCGAGCGCATCAAAGCCTCGCAACGACACAAATTCGAGACGGCGGCCGAAGAATCAAGAAGTAAAAGAAAATGCAAAAATTTTAGTAAAACGAAAACTATGATCAAATACTTTATTTACTGCAGAAAATCAACGGATGAAGCAGATAGACAAGTTTTATCTATTGAAGCGCAAATTACCGAACTTAAGGAATTTGCCAAAAGAGAAAATCTAAAAATTGTCGATTACTTTATCGAATCGAAAACTGCTAAAAAGCCGGGGAGAGAAAAATTTGAGCAAATGCTCAAACTGATCGAGAAAGGAGAAGCTAATGGAATTTTAAGCTGGCACGCTGATCGTCTTGCTAGAAATTCTGTCGATGGCGGGAAAATCATTTATCTTCTCGATACTGGTAAACTCCAATCGCTAAAATTTCCTACACTCTGGTTTGAAAATACCCCGCAGGGAAAATTCATGCTTTCAATCGCCTTTGGCCAGTCCAAATATTACATTGACAATTTATCAGAAAATGTAAAACGGGGAATAAGGCAGAAACTCCGAAACGGAGTTTATCCCAATAAAGCACCGATTGGTTATTTAAACGAACCGAGTAAACGGTCAATAGAGGTTGATCCAAAAACTGCTCGATTAGTGCGAAAAGCTTTTCAGCTTTTCGCAACTGGTAAATACACCTTTGTGGATATTGATAAATTTTTCTTCGATCAGGGAGTAAAAAGCACGACCAATAAATATTTACGGATGGACAAAATCCGCAACATGTTGCGAAATCCGTTTTACTATGGCGTTTTTGAATTTGCCGGAGAAACTTATCAGGGAACTCATAAACCAATAGTCTCAAAAACACTGTTTGATAAGTGCCAAGAGGTTATCAAGAGAAAATCAAAAACGCACATCAATCATAAGGACGAATTCTGGTTTTTGGGACTCGCAAAATGTAAAGAGTGTAATTCTGCGATCACCGCCGAAAAACATATCAAGTTTTACCCAAAAACCAGAGGTAAAGTCAGATATGATTATTACCGTTGTGGTAAAAAGCACGGATATTGCTCACAAAAATATGTTTCCGGCGGAGAATTTGAAAAACAAATAAGAGAAATTTTGTTTCGACATTCACTTCATGAATTAAACGGTCAGAAAATGTTGAAATGGTTACACGCGGACGAGATAAACGAGAGGAAAACCGTAGAAAATAAAATTTCTCTTCTCAAGCCTCGACTTTCCAACGTCGAGCAAAAGCTCGACAGATTACTGACAGGTTATCTCGATCAAGTTATCGAAACCAAGGAATACCAAATTGTAAAGAAAAAATTGATCGAGGAAAAAACAACTGTAGAGGAACAAATCTCAAGTTTTGAGAAAAACCGGTTTGCTTGGGTCGAACTAGTCAGAGATTTCGTAAATAGTGCGCTGGAAGGGCACAAAGTCGCGCGCGCAAAAAATAATGGCGAAGGATTGTCATTCTTCGCCAAAAAAGTCGGTTCGAACTACTTCTTATCCGGCCGCCGTCTCGAATTTGTGTCGTTGCGAGGCTTTGATGCGCTCGCCGCGCCCGCCCCCGCGACGAGCGCACCCCTTTCTCTTCACGATCTGCGGACAGGACGGGAATCGAACCCGCAAATAGAAAGTGCTAAATTTTCACCCTGCGCCAGCAGCCTGCCCTAGCATTTTAATAGTTAACCACATCATGCTTACAGGAAGTGTAGGATGGAGGAAATTGCTTTGAGTTAGGGAGTATTAGGGAGACATTTTGACACCCCCCCCATGGGAGGTAAATAAAATAGAAACTAAAAATCATGAAAACTGGGAATAATTTTTTAATTTCATATTAGTTAGCATCGTTACAAATGGTACCACTTTGGTACCATTTCCAAGGCTTCGTAAATATAGTTTGAGTTTTTGCCAAATACGTTAATCTCTAAAAAATAATCCTAAGCTCACTACGCTTCCTGCCTCCCTCACAAAAGGCGAGGCGACATTTGCATGATTTTTACATTAAATCACGACTAATATTATTATTATGGAAATACCTC
>JAHJBU010000113.1 GCA_018813375.1 Patescibacteria group bacterium | reverse complement strand
AGTAGTTTTATTTAATCGATGTTCTTTTTTAGTGTTACGCTGGATATATTTTATATCCTCAACATATATTGCTTTGATTGAGTTGTAATCTATTTTATTAAGTTCTTGTCGGAGGTAGTTATCTCTTTCTATTAATGCTTGTTGACTATATTTGTCAAGAGAAATAAGGATATTATATTAGACCTATCCTTAGCCAGTATCCCGCTAAAAGAGCTCAATGAAATGCCTATCTGCTGGCAGAATTTTCTCTGCGTGATGTTCCGTTCTGACAACAAATCATTTACCACTGGATTCAAACAATATGTTTTTTTCATGCTTCTTCTCCTTGCTTTAGATTCTATCCCTGCCCCCGACAGAGAGCCGGGAGCAGGACAAAAAACCTAATCTAATTCATTATGTCCCCTGGCAAAAATATGGAATAGTTCGCCATTACCAGAGTATAGGCAATATCCAATGAATATCCACAAAAAGCTGGATTAATACTTTCTGGCAGGTATTGCATATAATTCTTCAACCAGTGGCTTTAATGCCGCTTTTTCCTCTTTGTTCCGCAATACCCTTTCTGCGGTGTGATACGCCCTCATTATTATCGTCTCCCTGTTCCAATTGCTCATATAGTTGATTATATCTCCAGCACCCCCCTCAACCATAATTGTTAATTTTTGGAGCTCATCATAGACTGCTGTAGTGGTTATTGGTGCGATACCTTCAATTTCTGCCAATGCTCCGTTGATACGCTCCAATATATCGGTTGCATATTTAATTTGTTTCTCTGTCCCCATTTTTACCACTTTTCCCCTAATTTCTGTTGCCATCGTGATTTCCATTTTTACGCCTCCTTATCTTTTTCCCTTGCCTGACTGCCATCATTTGGCTTTTTGTCCAGCGTCAAGGTTTCCTTTACCCTACATATATAATATACCATATTTATACCAATTTGTCAAGAATTATTTTCAATTATTTTCAATTATTTTCATTTATTTTCAATCTCTTCACCCTGACATATTATATATAGTAAGTTCCATGCCAGATTGAAGCATATAGGCATAAGTATATATGTTTATTGATGTTATGGCTTTCGAGATAGAAAAGACAGGGAAAATTAAGGCATAAGGGTACTAATAAGAACACTGTTTTTGAATATATAATTAATGTAATGGGTTAGGTTTTGGTGTGTAAGTATAGTAATATGAGGAGTAAATAAAAAGTATACTAATAAAAAAGCAGATGTGTACGATATGGTACAGTTTTTGGACATGTTCAATTATTGGACACGGGGCATCCATTAATGATGTTGTTTGCCGCAGTAGAATAGGTCAATATTTCAATGTTTTTTGGTTATTTTTACGGTATTTTTCATGCTGAAGTTCTGAAGTTTAGAAGTTCTGAAGTTATGAAGTTATGAAGTTATGAAGTTATATCTGCCTGACTCTGACACTTGTCCCTGGTGGATTAGCCATCTCCGTAACCTCAAGTAGTTGCCATCTCATACCTGCTGTGATTGTTGGCAGTAATAGCGTTTGGTCGTGCTGTGGCTTCACCCATATACCCATCGTCGGCTTGATAATCGTAATAACCTTGTTGAGCTGTAGCATGGGATACCACCTGACAGACATCTCAAGAATTGATTTTGGCAGGGCAAAGCCGGCTACAATCTCTTTTGCCAGCCCATTTGCTACGCCTGCATTATTGAGCCAGGGATTTGACAGCGTCATAGTCTCCAGCCCAAACTTAATTCTTGACTCTGAGGTTATAGGCAACTCCATGATTTGAGTCGTGCCGTCAAACAGCGAGACAATCGCCTTGTTGACAATTGGATATTCAGCCAGATTTCCACTACTCTCGGCTATCTGCGTTATATCGTTTTCTGCGAATCCAGCCAGAATATCTGCCGCAGATGTGGTCTTGACAAAATAATATTTGCCAAACTCATCAAAATAGCCTACAAATCCTGATGAGATAGCCAGCGACTTGAGTATCTCGGATATAGGGGTAATCCCAAAATTAGCTGTAAAATCGGCAGAATTGAACGCAGATATTACGGAATGTTTGGAATACTGCCAGAGGGCATACGAGGGTGCAGAGACGCCTAAAATTGCTTGTTGCCCTTCCATCATGCCTAAACAAAGAGAAGATGCCGTGTCCTGCTGCCCAACAACAGTCGTTCCTATATCTAACAGGTTTACAGCCAATCCTTCTCTGTGTATCCGATGTAATTTGCTTGGGTTTCCTTTTACGAAATAACTATCACCATTTCGTATTATAAAATTCAGGACAATGTCAGGTAGGGGACTCCGCTGATCTACAATTGCACTTGTGCTCAGAGTAATAGCAACATCAGTGTAATCCGTAACATAACAAACAATAGATATTGTTTCATGTCTACTCACTCTATCGGATTGCCAATAAAACAGAGCTATCGCATAATCTATATGAGAGAGACTGCATGGAGATATTGCAAGAATCCCACTAATAAATACTACAGGCATAGTTAAATTACTAATGCTTATTATCCGTCTCCTGATTCTATCGCCTGTGGCAGAGTAGCTGTCTATTTGGATGTTTCTTGAATTAGATACTGGTGTTGCTACAATCAAAACCGCCCCTGTAGTGTCTGCGTCGCACGGACAAGATATTGCGTTGCTTTTTTCTAATAGGGACACATCATTCATTGCTGCAACTACTTCTCGGGTTGTTAGATTAAGATAACAGGCTCCAAAACGATACCAAACCGATTTGATTGTTGGACCTTCATACCAGCGAGATTGCACAAAGATTGTTTTGAAAAACAATCTTCCATTTGCTGCTCCTGTCCCAATGAAAAATCCACCTGCAGGCAGAGCATTATAATCGGTATATCGAACATCACCCCATGCCCACCCTGTGCTAATCCCATAAAATAAATAATTCTCTCCTATCGTAGAATTTATCGCAAAAAACAATTGAGTGTCTGGTATAAATCCCCACAAACGGAATGTATTGATATAGTCTGACATATCATTGTCCCATGTCTGTGTATATTTGCCGTTATTTGAGCAGGTAACAAAATACACCTCACCATTATCCTCCCACACTGCTATCTGATAGATGTAACTCCCTGCCTCCACCACTCCCGCCAGCGTCCACACGCTATCCTGCCACAGATACAGCATATCATCAACTCCCATCCAGTAGCGGTCCCGAACGGCATCATAACACATGCACCTGCATACCCCAAACGGGGGCATTGGTGGGGTTTTGCCGTGATAGCTAAAATGCTCAAAATCTGCTATGGTTGTGGTCGTGTCTATCTGATAATCTGTTATGTTTGCCTCTTGTAGCAGCCGCTCAACTGCCATGTCTGTGCGTGGAGCAATGTACCATTGATTATTGCTGACTGTTGCTCCGTCTGTATGATTATCGTCGATTGTCAGGTCAGCCCCACGGTCACACCCATTGAACGAGGTATCCAGAGCCGTTTCTATCTTTGAGGCATAAGTTATAACTTCGTTGTTAATTTTTATTTTCCCTGCTGTCGGGAATTTGTCAATCGGAGGCAAAACAGGTATTTTTGTTGCTCCTTTTGGCAATCCCTTACCATACCCGCCTGTTGCCTCTAATGCTGTGCTGATATTGAGTTTGGTTGTCAGCGTGCCGTCCGAGCCGTCCATTGTTACGGTTTCAGCTGTAACCTGTGCCAGCTTTTTGTTGAGGTCTATCAATGATACTGTTGCCGTGCCGCCTGTGTCTGAGGTATCCACACGGTCAACCATACCAGTAAATGCAGGGACAAATTCATAATTGCCATTAGCTAATTTATAGCCCTTCCAGATACGGATTTTCTCTTCATATACATTTCTACTGCCAAACAGCCCAAGATTAACAACAGTACAATCCCTATAATAGCCCTTAAAATCAAATACTATTGTCATCCCTGCTATTATGTTGGTGTGCTCATAATATTGGTATATATGTACCGATTTTAGATATGCGTGATTTTTGTATACCAAACAACGGTTAAATATTGCCTTAGATGTACCATAAACCCACTGTGCAGCAAACAGATGCTTTTTGTATATTGCCCCCTGCGTTGCTGCTGCGATTTTGGTGTATATTTCGCCATTTGTCGGGAGATGGAATCCATTTTTTGGTGTGTACTCTTCAACTTTCCTTGTGCCAGAGAAAAATATCAACATTCTATCAATAGACATCGGGACTAAATCAGTAATTGAGCCGTAGGTTGGGTGGTTATAATCCTTCTCTATAACAATCCCCTCCTCGTTGATTGAGTATATCCGATTGTATGCCGCAGAGGTGTGATTAATAAATAGCTTGTCTTGGCAGATACAGAATTTCTTGCTTTCCGTTGCATTGTCTGGCATAGATGCTATGAGGGCAAAACTGCTGTCTGTGTATTGATATATACTATTATTTGTTGCCAGATAAAATTCTCCGTTGTGAGAAATGAAGTCGCCAAAAATATTTATTGCCCCAGAAACTTGTGATAAATGGCAAATAGGGTCAAAACATGTATCCGTACAAATAATATCATGATACCCATCATTATATCGGCAATATAAAAATATCATCCCGCCCCATTCACCCATCCCAAGTAAATGAGTAACATAAAAACCATATGGTTGTCTTTCATAAAGTGAAACTGACAAATCCTTCGTCAAAAAGAAAAAACTACCATAATCACGATAGATTTTATTCCCGCTGGAAAAATAAACATTTCCATTAGCCTCAAGAAATAATTTGTCTTTGTGGCTAATATCATAACCTTGTGTGTTAGGTACTTCCGTCCATGTCTCGTTTTGCAATCTCATAACCCTGCCTGAACAGCCAGCATACAGCCACTCTCCATCCGCTGTAGTATACATCCTCCATGCAAACAAAGCTAAGACCTGCCCTATCCAGTTGCCGTCATACCCTGCCTCAAGATAATATTCATCTGTGCCTAATCCTTCAATACTATCTTTTGTCTCATCAGTTATTCTGCATTCCGTTACAAAATCACCTGACAAGTTTTGCCAAAAACCTCTTCTATCCCACTGCCCTTTCGTATTATCAAAAACCAGATTGGCAGACATCGCCATAAATGTATGTAGTTCTCGCTCAACCTCTTTTCTGATTGAGCCAACAGACACCAGCCCACCAACCTCAATCCAGTCAGCCTCATTTTCGGTTGGTGTCCAGAGTACTTTCCAGCAAGGCTCTGCCCCTGATAGTTTTGCGAGTTCTGTCTTAAAACTATCTGATACATTCCATATTCCATTTGTGTTTTTGGTTTTTACGAAAATGTTTGACATGAGGTCTATGCCTCCACAAGGCTTATCTCGCCGCTAAATCCGCCGCCTACCAGCGGTATCCAATATCGGTTACTCATATTGCCATCCCACTGAACAATATATGTCCCAGCTGGTGTCATGTTACTGAGGGTTAGTCTGTACGGCTCTGGTATGTCCCTGAGTGTGAGCAGAGAATGGTACATTGATAGCGGTATCCACTGAAAGCTAAAATCAAATGTCCATTTTTTGGCTCGCTGATAACTGACTCGTGTGCCGTTGCTCTGTCTGACACGGTCAATCAATATTTCCCGTTCTATCGTTACAGGGTACGGATTGACAGCGAGTGTATATGATTGTGAGTAGTTGTATCCATACTCAATTTTAATTATTGGATTTGCCATTATATCTTCCTTATGTAATTAGTTGTCAATCCTTTATTTGCCATCAAATCGTGTTCTCGAAATAGCCCTTTAATTGCGTTAGCCATCTGATTTGCGTCCCCGCCAAACATCATTGCAGGATTGAGGTTGACGGTTATATTCTGCCCACCGCCCCCACCGCCAGCACCAACTAATTGAGGTGCAGGTCTGCCTACAACCTCCCCGCCATGTGCTTGGATTATCTGTGGTGTTGATGGAGCTCCAGGGACAACCTTGTATTCGCCAGGGGCAGTCTGAAATGATGGTATTGGTATCCCAAATGCACCAAATATCGACTTTATTGCTGCCATAGCTATCATTTTCGCAACCATCTCACTGATACACTGTATTACAGCAGCCTTTAGATCCTTCCATACTGCCGTTACTGCCTGTCCAAAATTCTTTGTCCCTGAAATCATAGCATTGATATTTGTGGCAAATGTACCCGACAACATCGCTATACTGTCATTAAATACAGTTTGCGTCGTCATCGCCCCCTGTGAAATTGCCGCAAAAAATGTATCATATTTTGTCTGTGCCTGTTGTAACTGCGTTTCCAAAACTATCGGGTCTGGCACGAGTGGAGCTGACACCTCCATCCCTGCTGCCATCGGGTGTTGAGGTTGTGCACCAAATGATATAGGTACGGTTGCTGTTCCTACTCCTGTCATAGCCCCGACAGCTGTCATCCCTGCTTCCATCGGGTGTGGAGGGTGTACTCCTCCATGTGGTGGTACTGGCATGTTTACCGTTGGTTTTGCCACAGCTGCTGTTATTTTTTCTTTTACTACACTTATTCCCTCTGCTGCCGTTACTCCCATTGCTGTAATTTCATCCTTTACCTCTGCTTCTGTCGGCAACATATCTTTCATCTCCAGCAATTTTGGCTTTACGGGCATACCACCTGTAAGAAACTTGCCATATACGGTATTCATCGTATTGTCATATATTTTTCCAGCGTCTTTTCCAAAGTCAGACATTATGTTTTTCCAGTCTTGCACGATTTTGCTGCCAGTAGATACAAGAAATCCCTCTTTTATTCCACCGCCAAAACTGCTGCCTAATGCCTCGCCCGCCGCTTTGACTTTTTTCCAGTCGCCACTAAAAATTGACATGAACATGTCAGCAATATTAGTGCTAAACTTCATAATCATGCTGACAATTGCCTCAACATAACTGTCTACTGTCGTCCCCAGCATTTCGAAAATAGCAATAATCCCTGTTGCAATTAACTGCCCTATTCCCAACAGAGATGATCCTACTCTTTTCAAAAAGCTGCCCGCTTGCCTGCCTGTTGTCTCCAACATTGTCATGTTATGGAGTGTGGCATTATACTGATTTATTATTTGCTGATTAATTCCTTTGATGTCCTTTGCTGTGATTTTCCCACTTCTTGAGATTGTGTCTAACTGTGAGGAGTATTCAGGGAGCAGTGTTTTGATTTCTCCTATGATTTTTTTCTGTCTATCCAATGCTGACGCTGTCCCTGCTAATGCTCCAGTGGTGAGGTTATTGTATCCGTCTACCAATCCTGATATACTGGTGATGTGCTGATTGTGTGATTCAATAGCCTTATCTGTCCCACTTTTGAGTTTCAGAAATTCCCCTGCCAATATCCCTGCTGCTACAGCCAACCATGTAAGGGGATTAGTCGCAAGGCTTATTAATGCTATTTTTGTCGCTCCAATAGCATTTGGTAGTATTGAGCTGAACAATATCCCTATTGCCTTCATGCCGACGATTATCGACGGCAACAAAAGCCCTAATGCCGCAACTCCTGCTGTCAATGCCACAACAGCTACCCCAACACCACCAACTACACCAACAAGGCTTTTATTGTCATCAATCCATGCTTTCGTGAGTATTAAAACTCCGCTCATTGCAACCGCAACCTTCCCCACCAACGGAAGGAAAATATCCCCAATCGTGATCAGGAAATTCTCCCATGTATTCTTAAGGATCGTTAATGTTGCCCCATGCGTAGCCATCATCTTGTCTAATGCCTGCTGTGTCTGCCCTATTGCACCATACATGCCCTTCAAATCGCTTTCAAAACTCTTTGCCCCCTCACCAGATATTGTCAAAACACCAGTGAACGCCCGGACATCACCAAACAGAGTTGTCAGGACATCGGTATTTCCTTTTGCAGCAGCAGAAATATCCCGCAAGAAAGCAGACAGCCCTTTTGCCTTTAATCCTGCTGCCGAAAAATCAATCCCCAAAGCCTTTGCTATTTTTTTCGACTCAGATGCGGGAGACAATATTGACATAAGGACGCCACGCAGATAGGTTGTAGCGGTAGCAGCGTCAAGCCCTTTTTTTGTCATTGTTGCTATCGCTGCCGCAACCTCTTCAATACTCACTCCTGCTACCGCCGCAGGAGTTGCAACAGTACCAATCGACGAGGCAAATTCTTCAAATCTTAGTTTGCCCCGCTTCACTGTCTCGAATGCAATATCCGATATTCTCCCTGCCTCTTCTGCCTCCATACCATAGGCATTGAGTACTGTAGTAATACCGTCAACAGCAACCTCTGTGGTAGTTAGCCCAGCAGTCGCCGCCTTTGCAGCAACCTCTAAAACTCCCATAGCCTTTGATGCATCAATGTCTGCCGAGATTACCTCATATAATCCTCTTGTGAGCAGAGCTGCTGATTGAGGTACTTTTTGAGATAATGCAATTACTTGGTCTCCCATAGCTCCAATATCAATTTTTGTGGTATCCACAATAGTAGATACCTCTGCCAATGCTTCTTGGAATTGTATAGATACATCCATAGCTGTTTTACCGAGCATACCCATAGCCACAGACGCAGCTCCAGCAGCAACACCAACAGCCCTAAAATCAGGTTTAATGTCTGATATCTTTTGCTTAAATGTTGCCAGTTCGCCAGACGCCATGTCTTTTAATGCGAGGTCTATCCCTATTTTGTAATCACTCATTTTATTTTCCTTGAGGCTTTCTGACATTCCCTTTCTTTTCGTTTTTGCAATCGTTGCCAGCCCTCAAACAATACCTCAATCTGTTGCACGGTCAAGTCTAATGTTTCAGACAGAGACAAGCCCATTTCGCTTACCAAGATAACCATTGTCTCTGCCCATGCCATAATATCTTGGTCTATGCTTTTTTTGGGTTGACTCCTTGAGACATGAGAGATGCTGTCCTGAGTATCCATTCCAACATCGGCTGAGTCAAATTATTGTAGAAAAAATCAGCCTCTTCCTTCGGAGCATCTACAATTGTACATATTGTTTCGGCAATAGTAATCATTGCCTTGTCAACAGCCTCATCTGTTTGGTCTGTTGTTGCCATAGCGACCATGCTTTTCCCTAATCTTTGGAGCATAGCCAGCTTCCTTAATGGCAAAGGGAAAAGCTCAAAACTTTTCCCTTTGATTGTGAATTTCGCTCCTATTGGACAAAAGACAGCCAGAGGGTCAACCTCTATCAAGTCAGGCAGAAGCTCTTTTACCTGTGCTGTTTTTTCCTCAAAACTTTTTCCTTGTTCTTTAATCATTTCTGTTTCGGTAGCCATTACGACTCGCCTCCTATTTTTATTTTCCTACGCAGTGTAGGATGTTGACCTGCTGTTTTTAATCACACAATTATTTGCACCAGCCGAGGGGATTAATGCAACCCCTGAAAAATCAGCACGCACAATATCAGAGCCAGAGAGTTTAGGACCATTAAAACTATCCAGCTGCACCTTCGGGAATGTGAACACAATCGACCTATTAGCTGATAGCTGTATTGTTGCTATAATCGCAATAGGCGTTCTGTTGCGGTATGCAGACCTCATCGTATCATCGAGATTTGTTGTACCATACACACCTGATCCGCTGATTTTTACAGAAAATGCTTTTGACAGCAGATACCCAATATAATCATTACCAGTCAGTGTGTTTATTGCCTCCAAGTCTCTACTAATTTCTATATCGATTTTCTCCCATCCAGCCGCCGCCGTTCCACCAACTGTAACACCAACCAAATCGGGTGTCATTGGCAATTCCGTAGAGTACAACAATGTTTTTGCGGTTGCAATTTCCTCTCTCTGCCCTATCCCGCTAATAGTAACAGGTATTGTAGATGCCCCTCTGTCAATCGATATAGCCACCGATGAGGGTCTAAATCCTTTCAGTTGATACTTCCCTACATTTCGGTCAAACCACAAGGTATAGCTCGGGATCTCGGTTGCTTCCAATACTGATAGCGTGTGCGTGTAAGGGTCTGCTGCACCAGTAATAGTATCAGTCCCAAAAATGCTGCTCAAAAACTCACCCACGCCGCCAACACCTTGCCCGCCAATTTCCAGCGGGAATTCCAGTGAGCCATTCCATTGGGTTACGCCCCTACCAACCCTTCTATCCTGCATTGTGCCGCTAATTTCTGTTAGCACCTCAACCCCAACATCGGGATTAAACTCTTCACTTGTGATGACTAATCCTGCTGTAATGCTTGCAGGAGCAGTGCCCCAAGCCGTTTCCTTAGCCAATCCCATTTGTCCTAATTTACTTGCACCTATTGACATTTATTTTTCCTCCTTTTTTGTTTTTTTCGTTTCAGGTTTTTCCACCTTGTTCAGAATAACCTTACCTTCATCATTTTCGTGATAGCTCACAACATCTCCGAGATCAACACTAATAGCCAATACAGGGATATAGCCAACCCCTGTCACTGTCATTGTCTGCACCTCTCCAGGCATAACTATCACCCCCCTTTTCTTCCATTAATCAAAATTAAAAATCTTTGTTGATATTGATGATAAAACAGTACTCAAAACAGATGCTATAATTATTGTTATTAGCGAAATATACACTGCTGTCTTTCCCTTCCATTCTCGTATATCTTCAAAAAATTTAGAATGCTCTTTATGTTTATCAAAAAGGACTTCTATGTTTTTCTCTGTTTGCACTGTCTTTGTTTCCATAGTCATAATTCTATCATGATCAAAGGCATATCCTGTTACAGCTTTTTCTATGCCTTTAATCATAACAAAAATTTCCTTCATATTCCCCTTCATGTCAGCAATTGCCTCTTTTAGCTCAAAAATATCTTTGATTGCCATATTAGATTGCCTGCCTTCTGGTAATGTATTCAATCTCAATCGGAGAGACTCTCAATAACTGTTCTGTGCTAACAAACGGGTACTCTGCGGGACCAAGAGCAGAGAAATACACTAATCCGTTTAATTTATTGTTTCTCAACTTATCCCGCACAATATCCGTCAATTCATATATCCAGAGGGTATTTGCTTCTGTATCCTCAAATACAACCTCAATCCAAATCGTAAAACTATACACCTCATCCCAAATCTGCCCTTTTGAGATTAGCGGCTGCTCATCTAATGCACCCCTGCCACGCCTGCCAAATCCACCCTCAATCCAGCAAATAGGGTATGCTGATTTAGGTATAGCTGTTTGCTGCCCGATGTAAACACCCTTAAAATCAGGGATTGTTGCCAATTCTTCTCGCATTGCCACAAGCACATCTTTTATCATGATCCTCCCTCATATTTTCGTAACCCAACACACAACAACTCGGTTCATTAGTGCTATATTGTCAACCCGCTTAATAATCAAATTGTAATTGTTTACCGACAACTTATCTCCGTCATCCACATCTGCGGTTGGCAATACATATACACGATAATCAACTTTCAGCCGTCTTAAATCATCAGTCAGCACCTCTGACGGAGATACAGACTCCACCATGCACTTAATCCGAGACATTTCAATCCAGTCCTCAACAGCTTTTCCTGTCTGCGTTGTTTTCCTGTATGCGACCGCTAATTGGTTTAGGAATGACTCATAAGCCATAATATCACCTATACTCACTAAAATTATGAAATCGTGATTAAAAAGCCCCTTTTCTTGACTTAAATGACTACTCTACACGCCAAATCCTCGCTTATAATTATTCAGGACATCCTTAATGTTGTTTGGAATGTAGCTGTCGTCATATTCGACTTTGTAGGGACCAAGACCCTCGCCCTTCAGACCGAGACTATCCCTATGCCTGAGTTTGAAACTTACCCATTCCATTGCTGCCATTTTTAGGTCAGCAGGAATATTGTCGTATCCATAGCAATATGATATGAGTACATTATTGCTGCCCTTGTAAAACATATATGATGAGGTCAGCTCAATTAATCCTGTGTCAAAATCAGCAACAAAGCCTTCTATTGTCCCTGCGTTGAGGTTGCGTTCTGGGATTACAAATTGTCCATAGACCTCAACCTTCGTAATATCCAATAGTGGATAATTCCCTACAAGCAGCGTCCGGGTATTGTCCCCGCTGTGCCGTTCATCAATTATCCCTGTCGGTCTGAATTTAACCTGACAATAATTTTCAGCAAATCCCTGAAACGCAAATATCAATTGCCGTATCAGAGATTCTGGCTCAACAGAGCCAGTAAACTCCTGCACATCTGCCACAGATACCATGTATTCTGCATCAGACCGCACAACATCAAATATTTCAATATCGGTTATGTCAGCCGTATCTTTTTTGGCTTGCCAGTGTGCTTCATACCTGCCAGCCTGCACGGTCATTGTGGTTTCGAGCACATATTGATATACGCCAGACCCTAAATAGTGTGGAGTCGCAACCTTGATTGTTGTATTGTTGGGGTCAATAATCTTAACCTCAATCCAATCAGCCTGTGAGTAGTTACCAATTCCATCCTTCAGCCGATATATTAATGCACCTGTTGATTTCTGTATTATTTTCGCCATTATAATCGACCCCATAATCTGGTGATAGATGAGCCTGATTGTTGCGTTCCCGACAATCCCGTATAGAGCACAGGCAGGTCAACGCCGCTATCCCATAGACTTAATATATCACAAAATATTACATTTGTCAACTTTTCATCAGTAGTCAGGATATTTTCTTGCAATGGAGCTACGAATATTCTTGCCAGGCTTGTATCTGGTGTCAATAATTGCTCAACAAACAGCACGGTCATATTTTCTGAAACGCTATCGATCAACGGTATATTGTCACTCACCACAAAAACCGTTCTGTGCGTCATGCTGTCTGCTGTAGTAATATTTTCCTGTAGTGTTATCCTCCCAAACACTGTAACAATATCGGCAGTCGTCATCACATCACAATAGATGTTTTTAATTTCTCCTTTTGCTGTGTCTGCTAAATTAATATTTTCCTGTGTCTCAAACCACATATTAAACAGTTTCTCATCAGGCAAATCAATTGACTCTTGGTACTCAATGCAATACGCTGCCTGCCAGAAATCAACAGTAGTGATATTCTCCTGTCCCAGAGCACTGACAAAATTAAACTGCTCATCTGCGGTTAGAATTGTGTCAGTTTCTAAAAATCCTATTTGCGAAACAGTATCTGTTATTGTGATTATCTCTGTCTGCGGAATGTATGTCGTACTAAAGCTATTGTCAGCAGTCTCTAATAAATCATATCGGATTGTGGCTAACCCTAATCCTGTATCGGATAGCAATATGTTTTCATATGTGAAAACAATGAATCCTTTGATGGCTGCCAAAATATCATATGTGCCAATGTTATCCAGTTTAACAATTTGGCTGAATGCCGTTTCAATATCGGGCATAATAAAATCATCTTGTGGTGCTATCCATGTCATCTTTGAGAAATTATCTGTTATAGATATATTATCCCAATAACTGATATTAGTAAATGCAGAACATATGTCAGTTGTGAGAACATCATCTGTCTTAAATATGTTCATACTCTCAATCGTTTCGTCTGGCAGATTGAGGACATCCAGAGACAATATTAAACTGTTTTCTGCCTCCTCATCAGATACGGTGATTGTCTCCTGCTCTGTGTGATATACAACATAGGAGTAGGTATCAGGCAAACTAATCATCTCTTGATTGTCCATCCAGAAATTAACAGAGCAAATATCAGCGGTAGACAATTCATCTACCATTAGATAATTAGCTGCCATAGCAAGCATATCTGCTGTGAACAGATTGTCTGGTGTTGTAATCCCAAAAGCTGTGAGGTCATCTCCTGTGGTTATCGTTTCCCATTTGGTAATTTGCCATGAAGCAAAAAGCTGTTCAGGAAGAAGCATGTCCTCTGGCATAACTATCGCTATCTGACTGATAATATCTACTGTTGTAATGGTCTCTTGTAATGGTATCCATACCATTACAAAGGATGTGTCTACAAAGAACAGCTCATCTGGTTTGCATATCCCCTCATCAAGTCCATCCAACATCAGAATACCATCAGTTTTCAGGCTCCAGATCTTAACGGTGAAACTATCCCCCATAGTAATATCATCTGTCAACAGTTTGAAATCTATAAAAGCCTCTGTATCTGTGCCACGGAGAAAACCATCTTTATAGACAATAGCCAGTTTACTAATCCTCTCAACACATGTTAGTCTATCCCTATAGAACACATCCATTTTGAATGAGCTAAAATCTGTCAGCCAGAAATTATCATACTTGCAAAAAACCATTTTGTCAGCGAACAAGAGGGTGTCAGTCTTTAGTATTTTGGTATTAACCTTGTTGTCGGTTGTCCAAATGTTATCCTGCTGTCTGCCCATCAACAGCATATGCCAATCATCTGCTGTTGTGATTGTCTCACCGTCTGCCTGCATAAATAACATTTTACTGCTGTCTGTAATAGTCATGCCGTCCTGCATGGTGATGAATAGCGTTCTGAATTGGCTGTCAGGCAGCAACACATTGTCCGTCAAAACAATTTTACTATCAGCAGAGAATTGACAAGGCAAATTAAGGACATCTGCCTTGAGAACGGTCATATCATACTGACTGATAATATCTGCCATTGGCAGGGTATCTTGTTGGAATATCCAGCCAAATGCTGATTGATTATCTGTGAGGCTTAACACATCTAATTTGGATATGGTGTATAATACTGTTTTAATATCCTCCAGTAACAGGGTGTCTTCCTTGACTCCAAAAATCTTATCGGTGAATATGTCCTGTGTAGTCAGAATATCAGTATACAGGATGTTCGCACTCATAACCATATTATCAGGGCATAACAGATTGTCTGTTTTTACCAATAACCCATCCCAGAAATATTCACAAGAAAGAATCAAATCATCTTGCCTTACCATCATTCTCGTGCTAAAACTGTTGTCTGTTGTCGTGAGTGTCTCTTTCCCCAACAGGGAGAACAGCCACCAGAATTTACTATCTTGTACTGTGATTGTCTCTATGCCCAGAGCATGAAATATGTTTTTCACCTTGTCTATGTTGGCAATATTATCAACACATGCCTTCTGCATTGCCATAGTACAAATATCAGGCATAATAAAATCATCTTGCATTGGAATAGCCATTGACCACCAATCACTAACCGATAGAGTGTCTGGCTTCCATGTCCACATCTGACAGGTTTCAGTATCAACAGTAGCCAGTCCCTCGTATGCTATCAGGCTGTCCCTTTCCTGCTCGCTATCATACATATTGATATTATCTGCAATTGCGGCATAAAGCACATAGGTCATTGTGTCTGCCATGCCTACAGCATCAGACATGCTAATAAATTGCACTGCCCACATTGTATCTGTCAGGTTGTAATTATCAGCAGTAGCTATCTGCATACTTGCAGTGAGGACATCAGGGACAGTTATTGTATCAGCCTGCCGTATCCACTCAAGACATGCCATAGTATCAGGTAATAATAGATTTTCTCTGGTTACTGCTCGTAATAGATAGCTCTCTATGTCTGCGGTAATTATATCGTCGAGGGCAACAATCCAGTCGTTAGCTGTTTTGGTATCTCCAAACAATATCGTCTCTTGTTTCTCTATGTACCAACCTACAGACATTGTATCAGATAATGATACGGTCTCGCTATCTGGCTTCAGGAATAGAAACCTGCTGGTATCTGCAGTCAGTAAATCCTCTACCTTGAGTATGCCTGTCAGCCAGAGGGTATCTATTCCAAATATCGTATCGCTGCCCGCTATTATCTTTGATGTTACGGTGTCGGACATAATTACTGTATCCCGTGCCCGTATTCCAACATTAGAGATAATATCTGTACTCCCAATATGTTCAGCCATTACAACAATATCAATCATGGACTGGCTGTCTATAGTGGTTAGAGTCTCTGCCTGTGCTACAAAATCAATGAAGGTGTGTTGACAGTCAAGGGTTATTGATTGCTCCAGTAATACATTCATTATCATAGCATAACTATCGATATTTGAGACTACATCGGTCAACGGTATGGCTATAATCATACTCATGCTGTCTGCCAGCCAGAGATTATCCTTGAATGGTATTGGTGGAGAGCTAAAGTCGTCAGCCGTTAAGATATCATCAAACATGACAGCCCAATCTCTGAAATATTGCTGGTCTGTCATCCACATGCTGTCAGGTGCTATGATAACTTTGTAATCCATCCTATCAGACAATATCATGCTGTCTGTCAATAGCTGTGCCCCGCCACTCATGCCGTCAGTACACAAAAAGCTGTCTGATTTGACTATACCTATCAGTTTATTATCTGTTGCATAGATATGTTCTGCTGACACACTAAACAGCCTAAATGCCATTCTGTCTGCCGTGCCAAAACTGTCAGTAAATTTAACACCAATTATTTTTGAGTCAGCTAAGGAGATGGTATCAAATACAAGTAATCCATATTCTATCACAGAGGCATCCAATAATAAACAATTATCCCCACGCACAAACTTAGATACTTGCAAAAACGCCTCTGTAAACGCAATAATATCCGTCTGCAACGCCATAGGTGCTTCCCTTTCTGCGTCATCTGTCCAAAGGTTATCTATTTTGAATATGTTTGGAATTTTTATGTCGGTGAAGGTTTGATTTTCCTGAAACAAATACATGGCTGTCATAAAATAGTTATCTGCTATGGGTAGAGTATCCAGCCTCTGCATTGTAGCCACAATCTTTTTTTCATCCGCCATTGTCATCGGAGGGATTATTGTTGTGATTCGGATATTAGCGAGCTTGTCCGAGCAGGTTAGATTGTCAAATCCAAATATGTTAGGGATATAGCTATCAGACAAAGCCATCTCGTCTGTTTTCATAATCCAAGACATCAGTTTTTGTTGATCGTTGCAAATAAAACTATCCAGCTTTACAGACCAGATTTTTTCAATTGTCTCTTCTGTGAATATTGCAGTATCAGGCTTCCAGACATGGGTGAGCGGTATCAGTCCCAACAGTGCATCACTAAAGGATACTGTATCTGCGTTCAGTGTTATACCTGTCTGCCAGATTTTGTCAACAAATAATACATCGTCTTGTTTGCCAAATGCACCATTATATTTTTTGGTATCGGCAAGAAGAGCAGAGTCCCTGCGTACCATCCACCCCTGCCAGTCTTTGGTCTCGACGAGCTTAGCTGTATCAGGCTTCCAGATATGAAAAGTCAAAAATGATATCCAACTGCCTTCTTCATAGCCTGCAACACCATTATCATTTATTACTATATTGTCTGTTGGAAATTTGATTTTTGTTAGCCAGATTTTATCTGTGAGGTTAGAGTTATCTTCCTTGAGCCATTTTCCATTATATTTTTTGGTATCGGCAAGAAGAGCAGAGTCCCTCCTCACCATCCACCCCTGCCAGTCTTTGGTCTCTATAAATGCCAGAGGGTCAGTCTTAATTATATTCGGGATTATTATTTCTTCAGGAAATGTGAGGTTATCATCATACCATAAACGCAACTTTAACCCAACATCAGATATTGGCATATCATCTAATTTGAGCCATGTGCCATCATATTTTTTAGTGTCTGGGAATTGTGTTGTGTCTGATTTTGTTGTGTTGAGATTGTAATGATCAACAACATCAATGAGGGTTGTGATGTCTCCATAAAATATATTAATGCCAGGCGGAGACGAATCAGTCATTGAAACGCTGTCAAAAAAATCCTTTGCCACTATCTTGCAGTCATACAGGGTTATCCCCTCGAAATCAACAATCCAGCCATAATCAATCGTAGCCGTGCCGTCAGAGCAGCCAACAGCTTCTGCCTTAACTGCAAACAGCCTGAATGTTTTAGAATCTGATGTTGCCAGCCTTTCATTGAAAATGATATTACCAAACATGCTATCAGAAATGCTCATTATGTCAACTGTTGCAATGCCTGCAAACATCTTACGACTATCGGATACAATCATGGCTTCTGTTTTGATTATATTTATTACAGAGACTTTTTGTTCTATAAAGATTAGCTCATCTGGTTGTGTGCTAAACAAATTTGCCATGATTTGTATCCTGTGTGGTTATATGGCT
>JAHJBU010000079.1 GCA_018813375.1 Patescibacteria group bacterium | reverse complement strand
TTTAAAGTGCTAATTATCACACATTTAACCTAAACATCAATGGAAACTAATTAAAAAACCAACGCAAAATGTCACTTAACCCAGATTAAGTTAGTATAAATATTATTACAAAATTAAGAGGTTATACCCAATTTGGCCATTTGTTATCAGTTAAGCTAGGATCAATGTGGGTAGGTTGAATTTTCCAGTGTTCAAGTCTAGTGAGATCTCTAATAGTATCTTTTAATTGAAACCCTTCCTCTATGAGTTTTTTATGCTCTTCTTCATTTGCTCCCGTTGGAGCTTTTACCGCCATATTTCCAGTTTTTTTATAAATCTCTCTTAATCTGTGGTAGGCTGCTTTAGCTTGAGTAATCCGTGCGTTGCGATCTTTTTCATATTCCATTCTTTGTGTTTGTTCACCCCTAGCTTTAATATCACTTTCTTCAAATCCCATTTGTTTTGCTAGCTTAACTATGTCTTTAAGTAAGTCTTTTTCTTTTTGGTCTTCATCACTTGTGGTCGCGAGCTGAAAATTAGGTGTCTTTTCTCTTAACTCTACTAATTGCACATAAGCCTGCTCTGCTGCTTGAAATATCAGTGCTTTTTCTTGGCTACTGATTTGTTCAGGCGTTAATCCTAATTGTTTTGCTGCGTTAATTAATTTTTCTTGTGTCTGCCTTTGCTCCTCGTGTTCGTCTGGATTATTAGGATCAGCTAATAGCGATCTTGGCTCAATAAATTTTAAAGAAAGTTTAGCCCGAGCTGCATTATCAAGAGCTGTTTTTTGCTGAGGAGACAATGTTTCACCGGTAGCTATCCCTTGTGAATCAGGAGTCGCCACTTTTTGTACAGGTGGTTTTATTTTTTGAAAATATTGCAGTATTCCTTCTTCACTTACCATAATTCTTCCTTTGTTTTAGTAGTTTTATATTCCATTATAAAAAATGTTTTTTTATTATATCAGAATATAGATCTCTAACATTATAGTGAAATTATTATAAACAACAGTTTATCTTGACACATCAAGCTACTTGTGACCCCACGCGGAATCGAACCGCGCTTACCAGGATGAAAACCTGGTGTCCTAGCCGATAGACGATGGGGCCTGTTAATGCGCTTACTTATTTTTAATATTACCCCCAAGTAATATTTTGGTAATGTCGTATTCTACCAGATACCATGGTAATAATGTCAAACCGATAGTCCAGATCCAATTTATTTTTTCTTCTATAAATTGCACCCACATATTGCATTGAGCGTAACTTATGCCTGTCTACAGCCTTACTTGGATCACCGTAAAATCCCTTTTTTCTAGTTTTAACCTCCACAAACACTAGCTCATTTAGCTCTTTGTCTAGCACAATAATGTCAATTTCCTTAGTGCCATGACAGACATTTCTGTCTAAAATTTGATAGTTCTTATTTTTTAAGAAATCCACTGCCTCATTTTCACCAAATTGACCTAAGGAAAAATTGTGTTTATTTTGCTGCTTTTGACTTAAGCGCCTTTTCTTTAACACGGGTGGCTTGTTTGCCGATGCGATCACGTAAGTAGTATAGCTTAGCGCGACGCACTTGTCCCCGTCGCTTAACTTCAATTTTTTTAATAGCAGGTAAATTAACAGGAAAAATTTTCTCTACCCCAATACTGCTGGCTCCAATTTTACGGACGGTAAAAGATTTATTGTTGCCTCGGTTTTTGATAGCAATCACAATGCCTTCAAAAATCTGGACACGTTTTTTATCACCCTCAATTACTTCTTGATGAACGCGAATGGTGTCACCCGCGCCAATGTTTTGATCGTTATATTTAAAATATTGTGCCATAGATGATGTATTCTACTCGGGATTAATTAAAACTTCAACTTTGCTTTTGATATTGCTTTTGATATTCAAGAGCAGCACTCAAGTATTCCAAAAAAATTGGATGCGCGTCTAGAGGTCTAGATTTATATTCAGGATGGGCTTGAGTAGCTAAAAAGAAGGGATGTTGGCTTTGTGGAAGCTCAATCATCTCGACAAAAAAGTCATCTGGAGATGTGCCAGAAATAATAAAGCCTTTTTCTTCCAAAATTTGCCGATAATCATTGTTAAACTCAAATCGATGACGATGTCTTTCTGAGATTAAATTTTGTTTAGCGTTTTTAAATTTATGGTGTTTTTTATAAATACTATGAGCTAGGGTGCTTGGTTTGAGCACGCAGTCATAAGCACCAAGCCTCATGCTGGCACCATCTCCCTTAATGCGCTGATATTTTTCATCAAAAGGAATGTCGTGAATAATCGGGTGAGGAGTGTCAGGGCTGACTTCTGTAGTGTGGGCATCTTTTAAACCAACGACGTTGCGGGCAAATTCTACACAAGCTAGTTGCATACCATAACAAAGGCCCAAGTAAGGTACTTTATTTTTACGTGCATAGGTAATAGCATCAATTTTTCCCTCTACACCTCTTTCTCCCCAACCAATCGGGACTACTATTCCATCAGCTGCTTTAAGTTTTTTGAGTTCAGATTTATGTTTTTTGTGCAATTTTTCTGCATTGACAAAAGTTACACCTAATTTAGCATCATGGTGCCAGCTAGCATGCTTTAGAGATTCAGTTAAAGACTGATACGAGTCTTGGAGTTCATAGTCTCCGGTGGCAATATACTTGGCTACAATGGCAATATTAACATGCCTATTTTTTTCTTTAAAAATTGTTTTAACTAGATTTTTCCAGGATTTAAGCTCAATCTTTTTTGTTGGTAGATTTAATTTTTTCAAGACTTTTTTGTCAAAATTTTGTCTTGCAAAAATAAGAGGAATTTCATAGATACTTTTTGTATCTGGGTTAGAAATAACATCTTCTTGATCAATATTGCAATGGAAAGCTACTTTTCCCTTTCGTTTTTCATCTATCTCTTGCTCGGCTCTTCCAATCACAAAATCAGGTTGAATGCCCATAGAGTTTAAAACTTTAACTGACATTTGAGTAGGTTTAGATTTAAGCTCATTAATATGGGCAGGGCGAGGGAAGTAGGTTACGTGAATATGGAGAGTATCTTTGGGTTGCCGTTGATTAAGAATGCGATAGGCTTCGTAGTAAATAACATTTTGATATTCACCTGCAGTCCCACCCAACTCTACTAGAACAATATCAATATTCTCTCCTACTTTTTTAATGCGACGAATAACTTCTTCGGGAACATAGGGAATAGCGTCAACTGTGGCACCGTGAAATTGAAGATCTCGCGCTTTTTCGATTACATCCAGGTATATTTGTCCCATGGTAGTAAAGTTTTTTTGTCCTACCTCTTGATCAAAAAATCTTTCGTAGGAGCCAAGATCAAGGTCTGCTTCTAGTCCATCTTCACATAAAAAAACATCACCATGTTCAATGGGATTAATATTTCCAGAATCTAAGTTTAGATAGTTTTCGCATTTAATGATATCAATACTATAGCCATGGGCTTTCAAAAGTACGCCAAGCGAAGCGGCGGTAATGCCTTTGCCCAATCCAGATAAGACACCACCAGATACAAAAATATATTTAGTATTTGTCACTTTTTTCTTTTTTAGCGGTAATATCCCATGGAAGCTCATGGGAACTAAGTTTAGGTTATTTTAATTGTTAAGTAAACCCTGAATTTCTTTTTCTAGCTCTTTACTCCACTCCACCCCGTAAGGTAATAGCATTTTTTTAGGTTTTTCTCCATTGGGGATAAGGATAACAACTTTATCGTCACCTTTATTTTTTTTTAAGAGTTTGCCCAAGTCCTCTAAGATTGACTTATTTGTCTTTCGGGGAATAAAAACCTCATGTGCGTTATTGATTTTGGCTTGTCTAATACCAAGTTGGTTTGGTGCAATGATTTTTTCTACAATAAGCTTCAGCTCTCCATCTTGATCATCAACTTTGGCTTTTATTAGAATTACGTTGTCTTGAGCTAATAAATTGCTAAACTGAGTAAAAGTTCTGGGAAAAACTACAAATTCTGCTCTGCCTGTTTCATCCTCCAGGTTGCCAAAAGCCATTTCTTTATTATTTTTTTTAGTTCTAACTTTTTTTAGACTAGTGATGACTCCTCCAAAGATAAAACTTTGCTCATTGTGAATAGATAGATCTATTTCTGAGATTTTTTTACTAGCTTGCCGACTGACAGCAGACAAGGAATCGGCCAAAGGATGTTCTGTTAAGAATAACCCTAAATATTTTTTTTCAAATGAAAGCAGTTCTTGCTTTGGATATTCTGGAATATTCGGGAAGGTATCTTCTAGGGTTCTAACTTGTTCTGCAATGTCTGCAAATAAGTTATCTTGACCGTCTACATTAGACTGAAATTGCGTTGCTTTATCTCTAGTTTGATCCAAATTTTCCAACATACTAGCTCTAGTGCCAAATTGATGCATGGCGCCAACCTGGATTAATACTTCTAGGGTTTTCTTGTTAACTTTTCGGCCTTCAGTTTCTTGGATAAATTGAGTTAACGAGGTAAATTTTTCGTTATTTTTTTTTCTAGTTTCTAGGATATTTGTAATTGCAGCAGTGCCGACGTGTTTAACTGCACTCAAGCCAAAACGAATTGCTAAATTTTGTAGTGATTTAGAATGATTCTCAATTGTAAAATTTTCTTTTGAGGCATTAATATCTGGGGGGAGAATTTTTATTCCCATTTGCTTGCTAGCTTCAATAGCTTGAGCTACCTTAATATCGCGATTCATACTATGAGAGGCAGATTCAATGCTCATGAGAGCCGCCATGTACTCAACTGGATAGTTAGCTTTTAAGTATGCAGTCTGGTAGGCGATCATGGCATAGCTAGCAGCATGAGCTTTGTTAAATCCGTAATTAGCAAAAGCTTCAATAAAGCCCCAGACTTTTTCTGCTACTTGCTGAGCATACTTATTCTCTACCGATTGTCTAATAAATCTTTTTTTGTTTTCATCAAGAAGTTTTTTCTTTTTCTTTCCAATTGCTTGGCGTAAAATATCGGCTTCACCTAGAGTGTAGCCTGCCATTTTATTGGCAATCTGCAAGATTTGCTCCTGGTAGACCATGACCCCATAGGTTTCTTCTAGAATTTTACGAAGAGATTCGTGTGGATAAACTACTTTTTCAGGATTATGCTTGCCTTCAATAAATTGAGGAATTAGGTCCATTGGTCCAGGTCTGTAAAGGGCGACCATGGCAGTAATATCTGAAAATTGATTTGGCCTAAGTGTTCTGGCAACACGTCTCATTCCTGCTGATTCCAATTGAAAAATACCAGTGGTTTCACCAGTAGAAATTAAATCAAAAGTTTTTTTATCATCAATGGGGATTTTACTTAGATCAATATTAATATTTTTATATTCTTTAATTAATTGAACTGCCATCTGGATAGTGGATAAGTTGCGTAGTCCCAAGAAGTCAAATTTAAGTAAACCAATGGCGTCATTAGAAATATTACAATCTAAAACATACATATCATATTGAGTGACGGTTTTACCACTTTTATTTTCCCTTTGAATAGGGGTGTAGTTCATTAGTGATTTATCAGCGATCACTACAGCAGCTGCATGAACACTGCTGTGCCTGATAACCCCTTCAACTTTCATGGCTAAATCAATCAGTTTTTTAAACTTAGGCTGTTGGTAGTAGGCTGCTAAGTCAGGCACAGTTTTAATAGCTAAGCTAAGGGAAGTTTTAGTTCCAGGGTGGTTGGGAATTAATTTGGCTATTCTATCTGGGTCTTCATAAGGCATTCCTAAAACTCGACCAATATCACGAATAGCAACTCTAGCTTCCATTCTTCCAAAGGTAATTACTTGCGCTACATGATCGTGACCATAAGTATCAGCAGCATATTTAATTACTTCATCTCTGCGGTCATCAGCAAAGTCTATATCAATATCTGGAGGAGTGGGTCGTTCTGGATTTAAGAATCTTTCAAAAGGTAGGCCGTGTATTAAGGGGTCAATATCAGTAATGCCAATCGCATATGAAACTAGTGAGCCAGCAGCACTGCCTCTTCCTGGCCCAACAGCAATTCCTTGGTCTTTAGCCCAGTTTACAAAATCTTGAGTGATTAAAAAATATGTAGAGTAGCCTTTTCCAGTAATAATATTAAGCTCATAATCTACTCTATCTAAGTGTTCTTGAGTGATTTTTTTAAATCTTTTTTTAAGACCCTTTAGAGTCATTTCTTTTAAGAATTCTTCAGTGGTTTTGCCTTTGGGGATAGGATAGTTCGGGAAGATTAGTTGACCAGTAGGTATTTTAATGTTGCAACGATTGGCAACTTTAGTTGTGTTTTCAATTGCTTCTGGATAATCATGAAATAATTCAGACATTTCTTCACTGGAGCGCAGATAAAAGCTGGGGCTATCAAGCATGCTCATGCGTTTTTTTTCACTGATAAGCTTGTGAGTTTGCACACAAATTAAAGCATCCTGAGCATAAGCCTCATTAGCTTCTACATAATGAACATCATTGGTGGCAACTAAGGGAATATCTAGCTCGCGAGAAATTGAAACTAGCTCTTTATTTAAATCCTCAATAAAATCAATTTCATGTCTTTGTAATTCAATATAAAATCTATCCCCAAAGAGCTTTTTAAATTTTTTAAACCACTCTAGTGCTTGTTCTTTTTTACCATCCCTTAATAGGCGATTAAATATACTACTGGGGCAACCACTGGTTGTAATAATATCTGAGTTATATTTTTCTAGCAGCTCAAAATCTATCCGTGGCTTATATGAAAAACCTTCTAAGTTAGCAAAAGAAACCAAGTGCATGAGGTTAACATAGCCTTGATGGTTCATGGCTAGAAGTACGAGGTGAGATTGATCACTGCCCATGCGAGTTTGTTTATCAAAACGAGATTTTTTAGCCATGTAGACCTCAACCCCAATAATGGGTTTAATACCAGCTTTTTTACAGCTATTGTAAAAATGAACTGCACCATACATGCCACCATGATCGGTAATTGCTAGAGCTTTTTGACCATGTTCTTGGGCTTTTTTGATAAGTTTATCAATACGACCTAGTCCATCCAACATCGAGTATTCGGTGTGAACATGAAGGTGTACAAAATCAATCATATGCTTACTATAACAGGTTAGTTTTCTAGAGCTTTAAGTAACTCTAATCTAACTTGTTTCATGTCTAGTTTTTGTGGTAGTTTTTGGGCTATTTGTCCTAGTAAAAAGCCAATAACTTGAGTTTTGCCTGTTTTAAATTTTGTTACTGCGTCTGGATTGGTTGTTAAGACTTTGTTAATAGTTTGTTTCAAAACATCTGAATCAATATTGTCTATCTTATGGAGTTGCTGATAGTTAGCAATAATATTTTTGGGTTTATCACCTAGCTGGAGAGTCAGTTTTTTATTAACTAAGGCTTTGGCGATGCTATTAGGATTAATTTTTTTTCTTTTAGCTTTAGAAAAAATTGCATTTAATAAAGTAGTTAAACAATGATTGCTGATAAGTATCTCTCCAAACTTAGGTTCAATTTTAAAATTTTGATACCAACGATCTAAAATCTGAGCTGGTAACTCTGGGAGTTTTTCTCTCCACTTTTCTACCTGCTCTTTAGTGAATTGAAGTGGTGGAATATCTGGATCTGGGAAGTAGCGATAGTCTTCTGCTGTTTCTTTGGCGCGTTGAGAAAAGGAGCGTTGTTTATTTGCATCCCAACCACGAGTTTCCTGAGCTGGAGTTTTTCCTTGATTAAGAATTTTAGTTTGTCTATCTATTTCATAAGCAATGGCCTGCTCCATAAATTTAAATGAGTTAATATTTTTTACCTCTACTTTATAATCTGGCAAATCCCCTGTTTCACTTAATGATAAGTTGGCTTCTAGGCGCATGCCGCCTTTTTGCATATCGCAGTTTCCAATGTCTAGATAGCGAATAATATTTCTTAGTTTTTTGCCATACTCAGCAGCTTGAGTAGCAGTTTTAATATCTGGCTCTGTTACAACCTCGACTAACGGTACTCCGCCACGATTAAAATCAATTAAGCTAACCTTTTTACCATTAATGGTTTTATGGAGCAGTTTACCAGTATCTTCCTCAAGGTGAATGCGAGCAATCCCAATTCTTCCTTCTGAGGTGTCTAGATAACCGTCATAGCAAAATGGAATATCATATTGGCTGATCTGATAACCTTTTGGCAAATCTGGGTAAAAATAATGTTTGCGATCAAATTTGGAAAAGAGATTTATTTTGCAGTTAAGTGCGAGGCCTAGTTTAATAGTCCACTCGATTGCTTTTTTATTTGGTACAGGTAATGCTCCTGGCATTCCCAGGCAAACAGGGCAAGTATAAATGTTTGGCTTAGGAGCATGAAAAGGATCATTTTTACAGCCACAAAACATTTTTGATTTAGTTTTTAGCTCAGCATGAACCTCTAGGCCACAGATTAGCTGGTAGTTTTTATTTGAGTTAGTCATTTTTTCTCCACGAGTTCCAATCAGTATTTTTTTCAAAAGCATCAGCCACCTGAATTACTAAATCTTCACGCCACATTGGAGCCATAATATTCATTCCTAAATAAAGATTAGTTTTTTCGTCGCGATAGCAGGGTATGCTGATACCCGGCATACCACTCAATGAACTGACCTCCATTAACATATCTTCGAGCTCACCAAACATAGCAGATCCCTCTGTAGCACCAACTTTTTTAGCAAATCCAGGAGATGTTAAAGAAATTAAAACGTCATATTTTTTAAATAGTTTTTCGTAATCTTTTATTAATAGAGTTCTAACTTTTTGAGCCAGACTATAAGGATGCGTATTAAAAACTTTACTAAGCGTATGGGTTCCAAGCATAATGCGTTTTTTTGCCTCATTGCCGAAAGTATCCCTGCCATGTTGATAACGAACATCGTCAAATCTGGCTAGATTACTACTAACTTCACTACGTTGAACAACTGTATAGACACTAATAGCGTGTTTGGGATCCATGGCTTGAGCGTATTTAACTGAGGCACCAAGCTTAGTAAAAATTTTTAGTTGAGGAGCAAATAATTTCCAAACATTTTCTAGGCCCTCAAGGTTATGATAAATTATACCAATTTTCAGGTTTTCTATTGGCTTATCAAGGGATTCGGTAAAGTTAGGTGTTTTTTCTGAGGAACTAGTAGCATTCAGCGGATCGTGCCCAGCAATGTGATTGAGTAAAATTGCCGCATCTTCGACTGTTTTTGTAATAGGACCAGGTGAATCTGTAGATGAAGCCATGGCTACAATTCCGTAGCGACTAGTTCTACCATAAGTTGGTTTTAATCCCACTACGCCGCACCAAGCAGCTGGCTGGCGAATCGAACCAGCAGTTTCACTACCTAAAGAGGCAATACACATGTCGGCAGCTACAGCAGCAGCACTTCCGCCAGAAGATCCTCCTGGTAAATGTTGTGTATTTCTAGGATTGAGAGTTTTGCCATATTGCGATGTTTCAGTTGATGATCCATGAGCCCAAGCGTCCATGTTAGTTTTACCAACGATTTCTCCACCAGCGTCTTTAAGTTTTTGAGTTACAGTAGATTCAAACTGAGGCACAAAATCTTTTAAGAGTAAAGAAGATGCAGTAGTGATCGTGCCCTTAGTGCAGAAATTATCTTTAACTGCAATTGGCAATCCTTTTAGTGGTTTGTTGGGTTGAGATTTAAAATTTTTGTTAATGGCTAGATAAACGTTGAGTTTATCATTCTGATTTTTAATGGCACTAAGAACATCGGCCCAAATATCTTCTAGAGTAATTTTTTTATTGTCTAGTTTGTCGATAGCTTGTTTAAGAGTGAGTTTATTTAGCATCGATCACCCTTTTTACTACAAAAAAGCCATCATACGTGTGGCTAGCATTTATTAAAGCCTGTTTTTGGGTGAACATATTTTTTTTATTCACTTCATCTTCGCGAGTAATGTTTTTTAAACCCGTGACCTGATACGTTAGTTTTACGCCCTTAGCATCGACTTTCTGTAATTGATCAACTACTTTTAAAGTTGCTGCAAAATCATTAGCCAACGACTCCTCCTCTTTTGCAGTTATGGGAATTTGTGCCAACTCTGCAATGTGTCTAACTAGTTGTTTATCGATTTTTTGTTTCATCTCTGGGATTTTATCAAAATTCTATAATTGTTTCAGGGCAGAAACTCGTTCAGCAATTGGCGGGTGTGTCATAAACATTTTAGCAAACATACCCACCCCACCGTGAATATTTTTTAATGGATCGCTGATATAAAGATGAGCTGTAGCCTTGTTAGCTGCCTCCAATGGTTCTTTATCTTGGCTAATTTTCTCTAAAGCTTTAATTAAACCCTCAGGATTTTTAGTCATGGCTACCCCAGAAGCATCGGCTAGAAATTCTCTCCGACGTGAGATTGTTAGTTTAATTAGTTGGGCAATTAGAGGAGAAAGTATTGCTAAAATCAAGCCAGCTACAAACATAATTATCTGAATCTGACCACTGCCTTGATCACTATCTCTTTTTCGTCCTCCACCAAAGTAGGTCATTCTCAAAAACCAATCAGATAGTAAAGCCACTAAGCCTACTAAAATAGTTACAATCGACATGAGGCGAATATCATAATTTCTAACATGAGAAAGCTCGTGAGCTACTACAGCCTCCACCTCTGCTCTATTTAAACGACTCAAAAGACCAGTGGTAGCACAGACCACAGCATGCTCTGGGTCGCGACCAGTAGCAAAGGCATTCATAGCAGTGTCATTAATTACATATAGTTTAGGCATTGGCATGCGTTGACCCATGGCAATATTTTCAGCCACGGTGTAGAAATCAAAAAATTCTTTACGTTTTGCCTCGCGGGCTCCAGAAATACCAAGGATAATTTTGTCAGACCACCAGTAGGAGAAAAATGATATTAGACCAGAAATAATTAGGGCACAGCCAACCATGCTTAGACCATAACCAAGACCTTCTGCCATTACATAACTAGCCCCTACAATAAAAACCACAAATAAAACCATGATAATGGTTGAGCGTCGTTTATTTTGAGCAACGACTTGATAATGAGTCATTAGAGATCTACTTTAACGTCCTTCATTTCATTAGATGAAACTTCTACATGAGAGCCGGTTAAAGCAGTAGCCAAACCTTTTTCTGGTTTAAAACCAAACATATTGGCAATCATGTTTGAAGGGAAAATGACTAACTTTTCATTATATGTTTGACTCAAATCAATTACGCTACGCCTGGCATACATGAGCTTGTCAGCTGTGTCTGTGAGCTCATTCATAAATTTAGTGACTGTTTTATCAGCTTTCATCTCTGGGTTGTCTTCTACAGCAATGCTGAGTTTCGGGATAGCTTGTTGAATTTGATTAATGGCATCTTCAATGTCTTTGCTTGAGCCAGTTTTTTCAGCCTTTTGGGCTGCTTTTCTAGCATCAGTCAGCATTTTGAAAATTGATTTTTAATGCTTGAGATATCCCTTAACAGTTTCTAATAAATTGGGAATCAATGAAGCCTGACGCTTGAGCTGATTGCCAATTTCTTGGATGCTAGCCATGATTTGAGTTTTGAGTTTTTGCAGATCATTATAGATAGAGACGACATAAACTGCGATAATTGCTACTGCTATGAGGAGTGGAATGAACATATATTCCTTTCTAGAATATTCTTAATTTAATCTATAATATCAAATTTACTCTAGAAAAGTAGTGGTAGAATAGGGCATATTTTTATTATAGGATTCATTATTGACAGAAGATCAAGTCATATATATAATTTATTTAAGATTGGATCGTAAGTATTGAGCGAGATCTTGGCTTTACGCCAAAATCAATGACCTCAAAAACTACGATCCTTCTTTCTTTAATTATTAATACTTATATGGCACTCCGTAATATTTTATAGAAAACTTAGGATATCTTGCTTCTAGTTCACCTTGGCTTTTAATTTTTTTCCACTTGTTGGCTTGAGGAAGTTCGAGTGTTTTGTAAACGTAATCTTTAAATTCTGTTTTGTATTTAGATTTAGTGGGGTAAAGACTATTTCTGCAGGCTCCAAGTAATAGATCGCAGATTTGGATTGTTTGGTTGGTTTCTGTTTGAGAATCGACCATTGAGCAGTGTTTTAAATAGGGATTTTGTCCTGATAGCAATTTGGTTGCGATGATTGCATTAAATTGGTCTCCGTTGCACCTAGTAAGGTTATCCATAAGTAGCACGCCATTTCTAGTTTTTTGTGAATCATAGTTATTCTGTATTAAATGAGTCACAATTTTGGTGTAGAGCATAGCTTTTTTTATTTTTTCTTTAAGAGGAGTTCCGCTAGAAAGTTTTTTCATTTTTAGCAAGTCTTTTTTTGTATAGTTTATGATTCCGGCTCGGAAAAAAGATTTATAGCTAAGGTTAAACAAATCTACAGTTGCCTTAGCTACTAGTAGAGTTTTAGCTGAATTTATTTTGCTATATTTAATTTCTTTGAGAGAATTGTCTGGTTTAATAAGATGGTGTTTCTGTTTAATATTAGTTAATCCCTGATGTAAAAATTTTTTGTTTGATTTAGAAGGGATAAAAAGTGCTCCGATGAGTAATGATTGTTTGTGTTTGTCTTGAGCATAAGATTCATCTAAGTAGGTAAGCATGGGGTGAGTTTAACAGAATATTTTATTTTACTAAAGAGATGTTTATTAAATAAAAATTGGTAAAAGTTACTCTAGAAAAGTAATGGTAGAATAGGTAAGATAGTGCTTCTCTTTAACATTAAAAATTAAAAGGCCCCGTGGTGTAGTGGTTAATCCCGACTGAGTCGGGATCACGGAGAAGATCTTGAGATATGTACTTTATTTACATATTGCAGAGTCAGATTGACCAGAGCTATTACATTGGATATAGTCAAGATCCTAAAAAGAGATT
>JAHJBU010000007.1 GCA_018813375.1 Patescibacteria group bacterium | reverse complement strand
TAAAGAGCTAGTATTAAAAATGACTCCTTGCGCTCTAGTTTCTTACGAGATAATAAAAATAAAATAATAATAATTGAGGTCACCATTAAAAATGGCAAGTCAAAGCTCAATATTACACGGGGTATTCTCCACTCAGTTATTAAGGAACTAACTCCTAAAGCCAAGAAGATATTAATAACATTGCTCCCAATTAAATTGCCTACAGAAAGACCAGTTGATCCTCTTAGGATTGCACTAATTGAAACCACCAGCTCAGGCAAACTACTCCCAATCCCAATCATAATTATGCCCACTAAAATAGGATTGATATTTAATAACTGAGCCACAAGTAGTCCTTCTTGTAAAACATAGTACGAAGCGATTGAAATTATCACCAAGCCAAGAGTCAGCTGACTTAAAAACCACCAAATGGACTTACCCCCACTTTTCTTTAATGCTCTATTGCGCTTATTTTTTTTACTCAATCTGAGAATCTTAAATGATTTTCTTTCATTGCTACTTAGTAAAAGCATATAAAAAATAAAACCAAGAAGAAGAAATAATCCGTCTGTTCGAGAAATGATCCCGTCTTGTGCAAACAAATAAAAGGCTAGGAAGCTTGCAATCATAGCACTTCCATTGGTAATGATCTCTCTTTTATTAATGTTAATTATTTTTAATACCCCAGCTAGACCTAAAATAAGAGAAATATTACCAATATTCGAACCCATGATGTTTCCAATCACTAAGCCCGTGGTAGTCGCACCCCTTGATTGTTCGATCGCTCCAGTGATGGAAATAATTATCTCTGGTAGATTAGTTCCCAATGCTAGGATTGTCATCCCAACAAAAGTTTCTGAAAGACCTATTTTTCTAGCAATACCCAAAGATCCTCTGATAACCACATCAGCGCCGGCCCACAATCCCAATAAACTAACTATAAACAACCAATATGCCATGTAGATAAGTATAGTTAAGATGAGGCGAGGGAGAAAGTAGGAAGCTGGGTTTTATTTGAAATAAGGCACACCCCACCAACCCGATGGCTCAATAAAACGTTGATTCTTATTTAGTTTGTTGATTTTATCCATATCTGCTTCAGATAATTCAAAGTCAAAAATATCAATGTTTTCGGCTACATGCGCTAAATTGACGCTTTTAGGAATAGCAATTAAACCTCTTTGTAGAGACCACCTAAGTAAAACTTGGGCCGGAGTTTTGTGATGAGCGGCAGCGATATCAATCACCGTTGCATCCTCAATGGGTTTAGCTGGAAGATCTACAAAAGAACCGAGCGGAGAATAGGCGGTGACTTGAAGTTGTTGTGTATGACAGTACTCAACTAGTTCTACCTGACTGTGATATGGATGAATCTCAACTTGATTTATAGCTGGTTTAATTTTGGCATAACTTAAGAGATCGACTATCATCGGGGTGGTAAAGTTGGCTACGCCAATTGATTTTACAAGTCCTTTTTCAACTAAGCTTTCCATAGCTCGCCAAGTCTCTTGTGTGGAAACTGGCTCTGTGATCACTAGCCCGTCCCTAACTGGCTCGGGTTCATCACTATGAGCAAAGGCCATACCCCAATGAATTAAGTATAGATCTAAGTAATCTAGCTGGAGGTCTTTGAGTGTTTGCCTGCAGGCTTTTTCAACATTATTAGGATGATGGTCTGTATTCCACAACTTGCTGGTAATAAAGACATCTTCTCGGGCAACTTTTCCTGAAGAAAATACGTTGTTGAAAGCTTGACCTATCTCTGGTTCATTTTTATAAATACTGGCGCAGTCAATATGACGATAACCATACTCAACGATAGCTGCTTCTACCGCTACACCAACCTTACCTGGATCTGCCCGCCAGGTACCAAGACCAAGAGTGGGAATTTTATTTTTATTATTTAGAGAGAGAAAAGTTTGCATAAATTTATTTTACACTTTTGGAGCGGGTAGCGGGAATCGAACCCGCATCTTCTCCTTGGAAGGGAGATATACTAGCCATTGTACTATACCCGCTGGATATGGTCGGGAACCTCAAACGAAATTATAACCTATTTAAGGATTGGTAACCATAAGTTTTGTTTTAATATAGCTTCATTGCTATCGCCCTACAAATCACTCTCTCCGTCGCCAATAAATCCATTGCGTTGCAGTGACCAAAGCCTCTGGTAAATACCGCCATCTTTTTGAATTAATTCTTCATGAGTTCCAATTTCTACAATTTGACCTTCGTTCATGACAACTATGCGATCAGCTTGCATGATAGTAGAAAGCCTGTGAGCAATAATAATGCTCGTGCGAGGATCTTTCTGATCTCTAACTAAATTCCAAAAGGCTTGTTGAATGATTTGCTCTGAGGCACTGTCTAGCGAGCTAGTAGCTTCATCCATGATAATAATTTTAGTTTTTTCTAGAAGCATTCTGGCAATTGCTAAACGTTGTCTTTGACCACCAGATAATTTGATACCACGTTCACCAACCATCGTTTCATAACCATGAGGTAAATCTTTGATAAAAACATCTACTTGAGCCGCTTTAGCTGCCGCCAGAACCTCTTCTTTGCTGGCTTTTTGATTGGCGTACGCAATGTTGAAATATACAGTATTGTTGAATAACAATGGATCTTGTGGAACCACACCAACTATCTTGCGCAGTTCGGCTTTAAGTAATTCATTAATAGCGATGCCATCAATTAAAATTTGACCGCTAGTGGGGTCATACATGCGCATTATTAGTTTGGCGACGGTGGTTTTGCCAGCACCAGAAAAACCAACCAAGGCGATGGCTTCGCCACTCTCAATTTGAAGAGAGAAATTTTTCAAAACCAATTGCTTATTTTCGTAGGCAAAGCTAACTTTATTAAAAGAGATCTCACCTTTTAGATCTAGGATTTTTTGTGGCTGGTTTGGATCTGGAACGGTGATTTTTTCATCGAGTAAATCTAAATAAGTGCTGATATCTGTATTTTTCTTAGCCAGCTCGCGTAAGCTAAAAAGCAACTGCATCATTTTGGGGAAGAGAGTCATCGAAAAAGTGGTAACAAGCAGAAAATCTGCTAGAACAATTTGCTTGTTTTGCAAATCTCTGACTGCTAAAAACATAATGCCAACCAAAGCAAAATTAATTAAATTACCAACGATGCCATCGAAATAACGAAAGGTAAAAAAATAAGCTTGTAAACGCTGATTCCAAATTGCTAAAAGTTTGGAGAAACGAGATTGCTCAAATTTTTCATTAGCAAAATATTTGACAGTATCAAAATTAACCAAGTTGTCGACTCTGGCCGATGAAACATTATCGTCAGCATCATTAAATTCTCGGCGTCTTTTTATGTTGATTTTGATTAAAAAATAAGCCACAAAGACCGTGATGGCTATTAGTAAAAAAACAAAAAATAAATAGTCCAAGCGTAAACGAGCAAAAGCAAAGAACATCACCGCAAAACTAATCGCCAAATTTAAAAATTGGCGGTTAATGATGTCGTAGTAAGCAAAGAAGGCATCGTCGCCTCTTTTCATCAAGCTGATTAATTTACCAGAGCTTTTATTGGTGTGATAAGCAAAATCTAGGTTGTGAATATGAGTTAAAACTGCTTTGGAAATATCGTTAGAAGTACCAACCATATTTTTATCGGTTATATAGTAGCCAATGTTTTCCAACAGGTTGCTGATAAAAAGAATTAAGCCAAAAATGAGAACCAATCGAAAAGCATGGTCCATCAAGCCATCTTGCACTGCTTGCGTGAGCCATTTGACGAAAAATGGTGCTAAATTATTAAGACACATGGCGACCATCATCGGAATGCTGCCAAGGATGAAAGGCCATTTGCGCTGCCAAATGAAATGATAGAGGCGTTTAAAAACAGACATAATAATTTTTTATTTACACAAACATTATAGTATTTTTTGCTTGATTATAGCTAATTTATTGGAGAGAGAAGACTTACCCTCGTCAGGATCGCAATTTATATTTGTCGACAACAAGAGACTAATTACAAACTGTATTTTAATCTAGCCAAGTCCATCCGTCTACATTGGGATAACGAAGCCTATGAAAGCCTAGAAATGGGCTTAGCTAATCAAGTGTGGAGTCGACCAACTACTCTGGTGACAGCTATATCTATTAAAACATTTACTAATAAGAAGGAGATGTACAAAATTCACTAAAATAAATATAATAAGGGACTAATATGACCGACTTAATAACACTTTCACAGAAATATTTTGAGGCAATTAAACACACCATTGATGAAGATGCGGAATATTGGTATGCAAGAGATTTAATGGATGTCTTGGAATATGAGTCGTGGCAAAAGTTCAAAAAACTAATTGAGCGTTCGATCGCAGCTTGTGAAAAATCTGGTGAATCAGTAGAAAACCATTTTATCCAACTGGATAACATGGTTGACATAGGAAGTGGAGCTACAAGAAGAATTGACAATTTTGCTCTTACTAGGTACGCCTGCTACTTAATAGCAATGAATGGAGATCCTAAAAAAAAAGAGAAGATTGCACTGGCTCAGACTTATTTCGCATTTCAAACTAGAAAGCAAGAAGTCTACAGAGATGAAATGGCTAATATTGAGAGATTAAGTGCTAGACAAAAATTAACTGAAACTGAAAAAGAATTTAGCAGCGAACTTATATCGCGAGGACTATCAGGTAGACAGGTGGGTGAAGTAAGGGCAACAGGAGACCGTGCTCTTTTTGGTGGATTCACCACAAAAGATATGAAGAAAAAATTGAAAATAAAAGAGTATAAGCCCCTTGCAGATCACCTACCAACAATTACGCTTAAGGCTAAAGATTTAGCAACTGAAATGACCACACACAAAACAAAAGACAAAGATACAAAATCATCTCAAGAGGTTAAACAGATGCATGTAGGACACAATAATAGTGTTAGATTAGCACTGACAAGTGAGGGTATTTACCCTGAGAACTTACCTCCAGAAGAAGATATTAAAAAGATTGAGAGAAGAATTAAGAAGAACGATGATAAAGCACTTGAATCGGCAAAGAAACCGCCCCAAATTAAACCTAGGTAACGTCATTTACTTAGATGGCAAGATTGTCGGGGAGACAGGACTCGAACCTGCGACCTCACGCTCCCAAAGCGCGCGCGCTACCAACTGCGCCACTCCCCGTTTATTATTTGAATTAGCTAATTACTGTGGCCCGGGTGGGACTCGAACCCACATGCCTGTTAGGCGCAACATTTTAAGTGTTGTGCGTCTACCAATTCCGCCACCGGGCCTATTTTTTAATATTTCTACCTCTATGAGTGGATTGTAAACTATGACAATTAGGACAAAGAATCCTTAAATTTTCAAATCTATTATCCTGACTATCACCATTAATATGGTCCAACTCTACCGGAATTCTACCATCCAAAGATCTTTCCTTCCAACCACACAGCTCACATTCAGATTGCTTAAGACCTACTACAAATAATCTTTTCTTCAATTTATAACTTTGATAAGAACTGTTTTTAACCAATATTTCTTCTAATGGTTTAACTGGTCTTATACTGCCTTTAAATCCTTTTCTCCAACCCTTACCTCTAAAATGAGAGGTGTTAATCTGATATTCATCTAAATATTTTTTAATTTGTTTGTAATTTCCCCCGGCTTCTTTCAGTCCTAAAGAAAATAATAGCTGCCTTATGCTGTTTGAATTTTTAGCAGCAATTTTAAGCTGCTTAATAGTCCATTTTCTTTTTCTCATATTTATATGATAAATAAAGGCAAAGCCAAAAACAATAATGTTAAAGTACGTCTTCCTAAGAATAAATGTTTCGAAAAAATACAAACTCTATTCTTAAAATAGGATTGTATTATACAATACCACCTATGAGGAAACTTTACGAAATCGTGGGTTTGGGTGGTACTTTTGATAGGTTTCATGTGGGTCATGAGCATTTTATTAAATTTGCTAGTCAATTCGGCCAACACCTTCATATTGGCATTACTCATTCTAAATTAACCCAAGCTAAGCACTTAGTTGAGCTAATAGAACCTTATGAGACTAGAAAAAGAGCGGTTGTCAAATTTTGTAAAGCTCATCAAATCTCAGCCTCTATCAACCAATTAACAGATATTTACGGACCAACCATAGATGAAAAGTCAAAAATTAAAGCCCTCGTGGTTACCGAAGATACCGTTATGGGAGCCAATAAAATTAATCAGGCTCGCCAAGCAATGGATATGTATCAATTTCCAGTTCAAGTTTGCCCATTACTCAAAGATCAAACAGGAAAAATTATTAGCTCAGAAAGAATCAGGGCTGGAAAAATTAACCGGGTAGGAGAAGTCTACCAGCAAATTTTCAACAAGAATCTAGTCTTAACTGAAAACCAGCGACAGTTTTTTAGCCAACCTCAGGGAGAAATTGTTGATCAACCCAAATCTCAAGACTCTACTTTAATTTGTGTAGTAGGAGACCATAGTTTAGAAAAATTTATTAAAAATAAATGGCCATACGATTTAGCAGTTTATGACCTCAAAGAACAACGTCAAATCGTGAAATCATCTACATTAATCAATTTAAATCCTGACATTACTGTTAAAAACCCTGCTGGATCAATTAGCTTAGAATTAATCCAAGCTTTAACAGTACATAAGCTAATTTTTGTAGAGGGTGAAGAAGACCTTGCTACCGTAGCACTCATGCTACTTTTATCATTGGGTTCAAAAATTTATTACGGACAACCAAATCAAGGATTAATCCAAATGGAAATCACCGAAGAAAAAAAAGATCAGTTTTATCAAATTTTAAACACTTAGCCCAAATCTTTCACGAAGCTAAAAAATCTGCTAAAGTAAAAGCATGATTCCTTTAGCAGTAACACTCCGTCCACAAAATCTCGATGAATTTATCGGCCAAAAACACCTCGTGGGTAAAGATAAGCCACTGCGCAAAGTCATTGAAGAAAGCAAAATCTTCTCCATGATTTTTTGGGGACCGCCTGGGGTAGGGAAAACTACCTTAGCCCGACTGATTGCCAAGAAACAAGATCGCGATTTCATTGAAATGTCAGCTGTCTCTGCCGGCAAAAATGACGTGAGAGAGGTAATAAAAAGCACTCGCGAACAACGCCAGCTCACTCAAAACTACAAAACACCCATCTTATTTTTAGATGAAATTCACCGCTTTAACAAACTCCAACAAGATTTTTTGCTTCCCTATGTAGAAAATGGCACAATTATTTTAATCTGAGCTACGACAGAAAACCCGAGCTTTGAAATCATCTCACCCTTACTATCACGTACTAGAATATTTGTCTTAAAGCAATTAGATGAAAAACAATTATTAGAAATTGCCAAAAGAGTAGAAAAACACTTTAAGAAAAAATTTAAAAAAGCCGCCAAAGAATGGCTGGTGTCTTACTCCAATGGAGATGCGCGCAAACTTCTCACCATCGCCGATAACACTTTTGAACTCTATGAAAATTTAGAACTAGACTCACTCAAACAAGCCTTGCAGTCACAACACCTGCGCTATGATAAACACGGTGAGCAACACTATGACACCATCAGTGCATTTATTAAATCCATGCGCGCTAGTAACATTAATGCCGCGCTTTACTATTTAGCTAGAATGATAAACGCCGGTGAAAAACCTGAGTTTATTGCCAGAAGAATGGTAATTTTTGCTAGTGAAGATATCGGCCTAGCTCAACCCACCGCGCTTGTAGTAGCTAATGCAGTTTTTGATGCTGTACATAAAATTGGCTATCCTGAAGCACAAATAAATTTAGCTCATGGCGTAGCTTATCTGTGCAGAGCTAAAAAAGATCGTTCTGCTCACGATGCCTACTTTAAAGCCCTGGATGATGTTAAAAAGCATGGAAATCTACCCATTCCTTTAGAGTTAAGAAATGCCGAAACTAAATTTATGAAAAGTTTGGATTATGGTAAAGGATACAAGATGTACCCAGATACAACAAAATCGCTACTTCCTGATAAAATAAAAGATAGAAAATATTATCAATGTCAAAACACTTGACTTCGCCACACTAAATTCAAATTGGTCGCAACTTCCTACGCTTCTAGTAATAATTGACTGATATGGTAAAGTCATGATTCCCAAAACTCCGCAACAAACTTTACAAAAATATTTTGGTTACTCCAATTTCCGTCCCGGGCAGGAAGATATCATTAACGCTATTTTATCAGGCAAAGACACTCTTGCAATTCTTCCAACTGGTGGTGGTAAATCTATCTGCTTTCAAATTCCTGGCCTAATGCTAAGTGGTACAACGCTAGTAATTTCACCTCTCATTTCTTTGATGAAAGACCAGGTTGATGCTTTGATTAAAAAAAATATTGCTGCAACTTTTATTAATAGCTCCTTAAAAAATAAAGAGGTTAAAAACCGTCTCACTAATTTAGCGCAACAAAAATATAAATTTGTTTATATTGCTCCAGAACGATTACAAACAATTCAATTTATTAAAGTCTGCCAACAAATTAAAATTCCTTTTATTGCGATTGATGAGGCTCACTGTATTTCTATGTGGGGCCATGACTTTCGTCCTGAATATACTCAAATTAACCAGTTTGTAAATCAACTAACTACGCAACCTGCGATTGCCGCTTTTACTGCCACTGCTACCCAAAGGGTTAGAAAAGATATTGTCACTAGTTTAAAACTAGATCGACCTCAGATTTTCCTAAATAGTTTTAAAAGAGATAATCTATCATTCCACGTTACCAATTGCTCTGATAATTTCTCTCAAGAATTAGCTTTATTTATTATTCTTAAAAAGCATCAAGGACAGGCTGGAATTATTTACACCACTACTCAAAAAAAAGCAGAATATCTAGCAGAACTAATTAAACATTATTGGGGGAGTAATTTTCCAATCAATGCTTATCATGCGGGGCTAGAGGCTGATTTGCGTGCAGTCATCCAAGATCGCTTTCTAGATAATCAACTTCAGATCATTACTGCTACCAATGCCTTTGGCATGGGGGTTGATAAAGCCAATGTTAAATGGGTAATTCACTATCAGGTTTCAGGCAATTTAGAAAATTATTATCAAGAAGCAGGTAGAGCCGGACGCGATCGCCAGCCAGCCGATTGTTATCTATTATTTAATCCCGCTGATATTGAAATCCAAAAAATATTTATTAATAAATCTCATCCAGAAAATGATGATCCACTGCGAATCCATCAGTTGAGCCAACTCCAACAAATGATTACTTATGCTAAATCTAGAGTTTGTCGTCAACAATTCATTCTCAAATACTTTGATGAAAAAGGAGAAATCTGTGAACAATGCGATATTTGCAAACACACCCAACTTAAACCAAATACTGCCGATCAGCAGTATTATCAATTTCTCTCTCAGACGAGACAGCTTATTCCAGGCCAAGTTTTTACTCCAAAATTAATCCAGCTCCTAAGCATTCATCGTCCTGAGACTAAAAACGAATTTTTAAAAATTCCAGGTATTGGCGCTGGTTGGATAGAGAAGTGGTATAGTCAAGTGTCTAAAATACTCGAGAAAAGGAATAAAATTAATCCAGAATCATAAATTGGTATAGCTTTCCATCTTTAAAATCTTTTTTTCGATAGTACTCTCTAGTACCAATACCAGAAATAACAGCTAATTTTTTATACCCCTCTGCAATAGCAATCTCTTTAGCTTTTTGAATCAACCTAGTGCCAAATCCTAAATGTTGGGGGCGTTGCCGATCTTTTTTCCCAATCTTGACTGCTTGACCGTAGACATGAATTTCCCTAATTACAGCACTATTTTCAAGTTCCTTAATGAATGGTTTTTCTTTAGGTAAACTTAAACGCAAAAATGCCACAATTTTATCGGGAAGGTTAGGTTGTGGGACCACAAACTGCAAAAACCTTTCTTTACCTATATTAGTTTTATATGTCACTTCAGTTAATTGAACTGCTTTTTCATCAAATTTTTGATGGCGAATTTCACGAGCACGAATATCTGACATCTTCTGACCAAGCTTATCTAAATGCTGCTCTACAATTTGTCTAAAATTAGTTTTCTTATTACCTTCTACAATATCTGCCGAAGAAATATCTCTTATTACTCTAGTTAAACGACAATATTCTGGGGTATTAACCAAAGCATAACTTAAAACTTCTAATAATTCTTCATAAGAATATGGTTGCCATCGACCATCTTGGTAATACTGCATTAGCTCTGCACTAGACAATAGAGAACAGGGATAAATTTTTAATTCATCGGGCCTAAAATTTTTATCATCAAATAATTTATGATAATCTTTTTTATCACCACTCACATCAGATCCATAAAGATTTGCCATCCAATGAGCGTGAATCTTAAAACCTGCTAGTCGCAATAATTTAACTGCTTTCTTAATCGCCCTCACATCATGACCGCGATGATTCTTCTCTAAAACTTTATCATTAAGACTCTGAAATCCAATCTGTACTTTAGTTGCACCTAAACGGCGAATTCTAATAATTTCTGCTTTTGAAATATTATCTGGCCTAGTCTCTACCACCAAACCCACACAACGTTGAGTCGCAGTCTCATTTATTTTCTGCACTGCCAATAGTTCTTCCCAATTAGAAGTTTGATATTGATCAAAACCACCTATTTTTTCTGGAGCGGTATAAATTTCTGAAATAGTTTGATTGTAGGTTTTTTCTAAATTTTTACCTTCAATTTTTTTCTCCTGCAAATCTTGTTTATTTTTTTCAGGATTCCTACTTAAAGGATGGGCTTTCATCTGATTCAATTTTTTATTCATTTTTTTATAATGCTTTAAAATATCATTTCTGCTATCTTTTTTTCCATATTCATTTAAAGCTCTAAAACATTCTTTAATAAACCAAATTTGGTACAACTCAGGATAATATGACCAAGTTCCACCCAAAATAATCAATTCAACCTTATCAATATTGTGTCCGATTTCATCTAAAGCCCGGAGCCGATTATAGGTTTGTAAATAAGGATCAAAATAATTTCTCTCAGCTCGTTGCGCGCCTGGTTCATCAGCTAAATAACTTTTAGGCATTCTGATGTCATTTGGACAAAAAATGCATTTTCCAGGACAGGGAAAAGGCTTAGTCAAAACTGTTATTGGAGTCACCCCAGAGCTAGTACGAATAGGTTTTTTTCTTAGATAGCGCATTACTTGAGATTGAATTTGTTTTAAGCCATGTTTGCCAGCCAACTGACGATACGCAGTCACTAATTCATATTTATTAAATAAATCTCCTGGAGATTTGGGATACTTTTTTACCACACGAGCCAACTTTTTTTTATTTAAATCTTTAATTTGTCCAAGTTCTTTAAATAAAGAAATTAATTTTTGCTGATGTTCCTGATCAGGCAAATGATATGATGTCATATAGCTATATTATATAACGACCATTATGAATAAAACTCTTATTAATCAACTTAATCGCCTTAATCAACAATTTTATAAACAAGTAGCAACTTTTTTTAGTGAATCACGCAGCTACTACTGGCAGGGCTGGAACAAGCTGGTGCCATATATTCAAGAACTAGCTCAAGGCTATCATGATCAAATAACGGTTTTGGATATTGGCTGTGGTAATGGTCGCTTTGGTTGTTTTTTAGCTGAACAGCTTGGAGATATTAAAATTAAATATATCGGCATAGATAACAGCGAAGAACTTCTAGAAATTGCTAAATCACAAACACTTACTCAAAATATTAAATCTGAATTTATCAAACTAGATATTGTTGAATTATTACTTAATGAAACATTTGAAAAAAAACTACAAACTTTTTCTCCTCACTTTATTACAGCTTTAGGAGTACTGCACCATATTCCAAGTTTTAAACTACGTCAAAATTTTATTTCTAAATTAGCTAATGTCTCACTCCAGCCAGGATATCTAGCTTTTACTACTTGGAATTTTCTAGATACTAAAAGATTTAAGAAAAAAATCGTCGAGCCTAGTCAAATAAAAATCGATCCACAAAAACTAGAAAAACATAATGTGATTTTAGATTGGAAAAAAGGAGAAACAGCCTATCGTTATTGTCACTATACCGATGAAAAAGAGCTTGAAACTTTAATTGAGTTTTCTAGGTTAGAAAAAGTTTCTCAGTTTAAAGCAGATAGCAAAAGTGGCAAACTTAATACATACACTGTATTAAAAAAATAAGTTTCTTGGTAAAATAATGATTCTTAATGCCCCGTCGTCTAATGGCAGGACAGCGGCCTTTGAAGCCGTCAATCTTGGTTCGAGTCCAAGCGGGGCATCAATTTATGGAGAATTTTGTCTGAAAAACCTACCGTCATACTTGGCTTCACCCCTTGTTTCTTCAAAAATAATCTGACAAATTGGAATACCCACCTGGATTTTTAAGGACATTGGGCCAGCATTAGTCATTTCTAAAACCTGCTGACCTTCTGTCCCTGGATGAATGAAATTAGCAGTAATATGTACCAACAAACCCACCCGTGCTAGGGTACTACGGCCTTGAATCCAGCCACAAAGATTATTGGGTAAAGCTAATGATTCAACGGTAATCCCATGCACAGATTCTCCTGGCAAAAGAGTGATGCTTTTCTTAACTTCAATTTTTTTAGTAGCTTTCTTGTAATCAACATTTTCCCCCACAATAAAACTACCATTAATTTTTTTAAAAATACGAAATGTGTTTCCTAAATGAAAATCAATTGAAGCCGGACCTACCTTAGATTCATCAAATGGATCAATTTTAATTTTTCCTGATTTAATTTGATCTATGATTTCTTGCTTAGCTAAAACTGCCATAGGTCAGAATAGAATAACATTTTTTAGTCTGGTCGGGAAGAAGAGAAGAGAATAAAGTAAAATATGAATATGTTGCTATCTATCATTCAACTATTTTTCCTAATCCTTTTTATTCGTCAGATTACCATTGTCCTAATAGCTTGGTGGACAGGCACTCAGTCCGATGTGCCTTTCCAATCAACTAAAAAATCAGCGCTCAAAAAATTGATTAATTATTTAGAAATTAAACAAAATCACAAAATCTATGACTTAGGTAGTGGGAGTGGACAGGTGGTATTTTTCCTAGCCAATAATACAACTGCAAAAATTGTTGGGGTAGAGAGGAATCGACCTCTTTATTTAATTTCTCAATTCAAAAAACTTTTTAATCCTCAACTTAAAATTAAATTTATTAATCAAGATTTATTTAAAATCAATCTTTCTGACGCTGATATTATTTATACCTATTTTTCACCCCGTGCTTATAAAAAAGCTCATCAGAAATTTGAACAAGAACTCAAACCAAATACTATTTTAATTGCTTGGAGATATCCTTTCAACAGCTCAAAATTTAAATTAATCCATCAAATTAAAGATCGCCACACCATGTACATCTACCAAAAACAGCGCTAGACTACAACTATATGTCTAATGCTCAAACTTTCCTCACTTTATTTAATAAAATTGAACAATTCTTAGATCAATTAAATGATTCAACTGAACACTATGGTTTTCGTCGGCTGGTTGATAACTTAAGTAAACACAATGATTTGGTTGCAAATTACAAACTAGAATTAGTTGATTATCTGGAGCTACGCAACGCCATTGTTCATAAATCTACGGGAAAGCCTATTGCTGAGCCTCATCCAGAGGTCATTGAAGAAATGCAACAAATCTATGATGCTTTATCAAATCCACCTAGAGCAATTAGTATTGCCGCTAAACCCGTATATTCATGCACTACAAAAACACCTCTTTTAGAAGTAATTAGAGAAATGAACACAAATTTCTATACCTCAATTCCAATTTATCATGACGAACAGTTTGTGGGAGTATTTTCAGATAACTCACTCACTAGGTGGCTAGCTCATGCAAATAAGCCTTTAAATCTTGAAAATACTTTAGTTAGTCAAGTGCAAGACTACTTTGACCAAGCAGATAATAAATTTAACAGCTATCGATTTATGGACATAAAAACTGATGTCTTTGCTATCAGACAGGCCTTCACTGCTTTCATCAAAGAAAAAAAGCGCCTAGGAGCCATTTTCCTAACTCAAACTGGTCAGAAAAATGAAAAAATTCATGGTATTATTACTGCCTGGGATTTACCTAAAATTTCTCAAAAATAATTGTTATGAACGAAGAAAAATTGCAATCCAATAATAATATTGAGCCCTCAGCTGAGGATGGCTCAACCCAAAATGAATCTTCTATCGACCATCGTGTCAATGATTTCTCCCCCAAAATAAAAACAATTCAAGAGTTGGCTAGGGAATTCAATCTAAAAACTGATCCAGAAGAGTTACAAGATGATCCTCACTTCTGGTTTTTAATTCTATTAATATTTGATTCTAGAAGAGAAGCAACTTTAAAAATTCTTGAAGAATATGAAGTGCCACAACTAGTAGGCGATCTAACTATCATAGAAAAAATGTCTCAAAAAATAGCGCTCGAATCTGCTATGGAGATCATAAGAGCTGGAGATATTGATAAATTAACAAAAGCTTGGACAAGAGCAAGCTTATATGAAAGAATCGAATTCTTTCAAAAAATGGCCAAAAATAAGGCTACTGATTCTAATTACATTTTACTGCTATATTTTCTCGATATCGATCACTTTAAAAGAATCAATGATACTTACGGTCATGCAGCTGGAGATAAAGTTTTAATTAAACTAGTAGAAATAATCAATGAATATATCAGACCTGAAGATGCAGCTTTTCGTTACGGAGGAGAAGAATTTTGCGTACTCCAGTTTATTAATAGACATAATTTAGAAAAAAAAGCAGGAGAAAAAGGAATATCTGTCCAAGACCTTATTAAACAGATATCCGAGGATTTCCGCCTATCAGTAATAAAAGAATTAAATTTTATTACTAAAAACGGAAAAACAGAAAATCTAACCATTTCCCAGGGAACAATCCTTATAGATGTAGATGAAGAGGGGGAACAAGCAGTCAAACGAGCTGACCAATTGATGTATATCGCTAAAAAAACAGGTCGAGATAAAAACCAGACACAATGGGATAGAATATCTCCGCAAACTCAAATAATGCTCAAACTCAAAAGGGTTTTTAATGGTAGTGGTGATAAGTGAGCGGAAGACGGGATTCGAACCCGCGACCTTCTCGTTGGCAACGAGACGCTCTAACCAACTGAGCTACTTCCGCATTTTCTTTTTTAATTTTAAATTTCTATTGCACTTTTCTGTGCCAAGCTGAGGAGTCGAACCTCAATCCCATGTTTTTCAGACACGTGCCTTGACCACCTTGGCTAGCTTGGCTTGAACTAACATTCTATGTTTTTTTTAACGTGGACTCAAGAGGACTCGAACCTCTGACCTCTTCGATGTATCCCGACTAAAGTCGGGACTAACCAACTGAGTCTATTCCACTGTGGTCGCTGCAGGACTCGAACCTGCGACCTCTTCGATGTATCCCGACTAAAGTCGGGACTAACCAACTGAGTCTATTCCACTGTGGTCGCTGCAGGACTCGAACCTGCGACCTCTTCGATGTATCCCGACTAAAGTCGG
>JAHJBU010000078.1 GCA_018813375.1 Patescibacteria group bacterium | reverse complement strand
CTCTGAGCTGTTTCAATGTTTTCAGCCATTAAAATAAAAATACAAAAATAGATAGCTTCTATGGATACAATGACTAGAAGTTGCTCTAAGCTTAAGTTAAAAATAAACCATCCTAAAAATATGAGTGTATGAATTACTATGCTGGCCCAAGAGCCAAATATGCGAACCAAAATAATAGCAGCTTTGGGAAAAAATAAATTTGAGTGTTTATGTTGATCGGATGATACTTTATCAGACATTAGTAAGTATTGATGATACGATAATTTCCTTAGAAGGGCAAATGGGTTTTAAGACGTAACCATTTCCAACGCAGTCCTTCACCAATTCGATATAGTCTATACATAGGTAAATTCATTACTAAATCATAAGTTCCTATGGTTTCCATTAATTGTCCCCCATAGCCTTTTTTAAAACGATGAAACCCATACCAGGGATTTTTTTTACTTGGGTTTGGTCCTAAGCTGCCCCACATATCAAAAGTATGACAACCTTCTTCTTTGCCATAGCGAATCATTTCCCACATCATTAAGTTACTAGCCATGACATTGCGATGGTGACTTCGAGAGGCTCCATATGGGTAGTATAAAACATTGTTAAATACAAACATGATCCATGAAGTTAGGACTTCGTCTTGGTAAGTAGCGCTAAAAATTTTTATCATCCCAGAATCACTCATGGTTTGCCACATTTTTTTAAAATAATCAGGGTTGTGAGCATAAAAACCCTGTCTGGATTTAGTTTCTTCTAAAATTTGGATGTATTGATCCATACCATCCTCGGTGCTGTTTTCAAAAATTTTTACACCTTTTTTGTAAGCTAAATTAACATTATATCTAGTTTTGCTAGAAAGATTGGCAAATAATTTGTCTTCTGGCTTGGTTAGATCAAGTCGAAAGGTGTATTTAGTAAAAAGTGGTCTTCCTGGTACAGCCCCATTATTTTCTAGGGTTTTAATAAGTTGATTAAAATTAGGTGGAGTGTTAGCGCCATGAAGTAAGTTTGGCTCAATCTTTATAAATAACGCATTGTGGCGCTTGGCTAACTGCTTTAAAGCCGAGATTTGATCCTCATCTGGAGTAAAGCCTTTGGGGAGATAGCCAACTTGCTTATTAATACCTGGTAAAGGTATGGTGTGAAAAGTTACCTGAAGTCCTTTAATTAGTTTTTCACCCTCAAAAAACCCCAGTCTTTCTACTTTGACTCCAGTTTTTTCTCTGAAGTTTCCCCACTCCCAAGATTGCAGGGGGTGAGATATGGCTAAATTATAGATTTCTTTTTCTTCGGATCTAATGGAGCGGATAAGCATTATGTTGATTATATTACGGACCCTGACTTTTTCAAACGTAGTACAAAAAATCAGCAGGTACGTAAGATACTGTGTATAAAAAAAGTTATGACTTTAGGAAAGCATCTATATCTAAGTCTCCACTTAGTACTGAGTCTAGGACGTCATCATCTATAACAAGGCGATGCTTGCTACTAGAGTATTTTGAAGCTTGAGCATTGATTTCTAATAATTGAGGATTAATTTCACTTAAAAACCTACTTTTAGTTGTTTGTGAGCTGTTTCCATATTGCCACCTTTTTTTGGCATAAGAAAAATAAAGCTTTTTTTGCGCTCTAGTGATACCAACATAGCAGAGCCTTCTTTCTTCTTCTAGCTGGTTTGGGTCATATAGAGATCGAGAGTGAGGTAACAAACCCTCCTCCATTCCTACTATAAAAACTACAGGAAATTCTAGACCTTTTGCTGAATGCAAGCTCATTAATGTAATGGCATTGTCATGGCTAGATTGGGCTAGATCCGTTAGATGGTTGTCTTGGACCAGGGCAATATTTTCTAAAAAATTAGCTAGGCTATTAAATTTAGAAGCCACATTGAGTAGCTCTTGAATGTTTTCGATTCGAGCTAAATCTTGTGGGTCATCTTCATCGAATTTTTTTAGATAACCTGTTTGCGCAAAAATTCCTTCAAGAGCTTGAAGTGGAGTCAGCTGAGATTGTTTTTTAACCCAAGTTTCAAATTTAATAAATCGGCGTTTACCTAGTTTAATGGCTCGCTCTTGACTAATTTGATCATTGGGATTAAGCAAGAGACGTAAATACGATAAAGCATCTTTGATCTCTTTTCTTTCATAAAATTTAAATCCACCAATTATTTTATAAGGAGTTCCTCGGCGGACAAAAGCTTCTTCAAAAGCTCTTGATTGTGCGTTAACTCTGTATAAAATGGCGATGTCTTGGTATGAATAGTTTTTCAAAGTGGTAGAAATTTCATTCAGTACAGTTTGAGCTTCATCTTCATTGTCTTGGGTTTCTAGTATAGTGATGGTTTCACTCATGGGTTGATCAGTCCAAAGTTTTAAAACAGGATGACTAGTATTTTTGGAGATTACTTGGGTGGCAGCGTCAAGAATAGTTTGAGTAGATCGGTAGTTTTGCTCAAGTTTGTAGTTAGTAATTGGATTAAAGTCTTTTTTTAAATACTCTAAATTGCGATAATCAGCTCCGCGCCAGGCATAAATACTTTGAGAGAAATCACCTACTACGTAGATGTTGTTTTGTGGTTGACCTAGAAGTTTGATCAGCAAGTATTGAGCTTTATTGGTATCTTGATATTCATCGACTAAGACATGTAAAAACTGCTGCTGGTATTTATCTAGAGTTTGATGATGTCGTTGGAATAGTTTGATGGTTTTTAGGAGTAAATCATCAAAGTCTATAGCTTGATTTTTTTCTAATTGATCCTGGTAGTGTTGATAAACTTTGGCCACATGTTCTTCAAAATCACTCTCTGCTTGTTTTTTGTAGTTAGCTGGAGACAGCATCTTGTTTTTGGCATTGGAGATGGTGGCTTTAACTGCATTGCGATTAAAACGCTTATGATCATAGTCTTGGTTTTTATAAATTTGTCTAATGAGTGCATCTTGATCTTGGGTGTCATAGATAAGATAGTTAGGTTTAAGGTCAATGAATCTGCCGTCACGTCTTAGAATCAGTGCGCAAATACGATGAAAGGTGCCTGAGTAAAGTAGGTGTTGAGTAGTGGCTTTTTGTACTCGCCCACTCATTTCCTGAGCAGCTTTGTTGGTAAAGGTCATTAATAAAATATTTTCTGGTTGAATATTTTTAGTTTTGATTAAAAAGGCTGCTCTAGTAGTCAGGACTCTAGTTTTGCCAGAGCCAGCTCCAGCCAGAACTACTGCTGGCCCATTTTCATGTAGCACAGCTTGCTGTTGCTGTTGGTTTAGCTTTGAAAGTAGGTCGGTCACGCAGCACATAGTATCACAGCTGCATTTAAGAATGATATAGTTATAAAGAAGGGAGATGATATGTCAAAGTTATTTGTCGCTAACTGGAAATCAAATAAGACTTTGGAGGAAGTTAGGCAGTGGATGGATGATTTTAAGGTTGAGTTAAATGATGATCAAGAGATTGTGATAGCTCCTCCCTACCCTTTTTTATCTTTAGTAGCAGATAAAATTAAAGATTTGCCTGGAGTTTCTTTGGCGGTTCAAAATTTAAGCTCTTTTCCTGCAGGAAGTTATACAGGTGAAGTTTGTGTTAGAAATTTAGAGGGTTTGGGAGTTAAGTATGCTATTGTAGGTCACTCTGAGCGTCGTCGTTATTTAAAAGAATCTCATCAAGATGTAGCTAATAAAGTTTCTCAGGCTTTAAATAATGGTATTACTCCAATTGTGTGTATTGATCAGGATTATATGGAAGATCAGGCGCAGCTAATTGAGTCAGATTTATTAAGTCAGTGCGTGGTGGCTTATGAGCCGCTAGTTGCAATTGGTACTGGAGAAAATGCCCCAGTTAAGGAAGTAGCAAAAGTAGTAAAAGAAATTAAAGAGGTTTTTGGAGAGGTTCCAGTTTTATATGGCGGGAGCGTGAGTCCAGATAATGTTATTTTATATTTAGAAATTACTGATGGCGTCCTAGTGGGTGGGGCGAGTTTAGATGTGGGGGTGTTTGCGGAATTAATTAAGAGTAATTAGTTTACCTGGTAGATAGATACATTTGGATCGCTAATTATTTTTGGAAAATGTTGATCAAAAAACTCTAGATTGGCTTGCCACTTTTTTCTTTCATTTTCACCAATGTAAATATATTTAATTCGATATTTTTTTAATAGGTCTAGAGTCTTTGGAGTACCAGCAAACATTAGCTGAATATCAGAAACAGTTTGGCTGTAGTCAATGCCATGAGTCCAAAGCCATCCTCGGTAACCTAAAAGTATTTTTCTACCAGCTAACATTGAAACAGGATGATTGTGCTCATCAGAAGTAAGAAAAATACCCTCTGGGTTTGTTTTTTGTTTGATCTTAGTTGCAATCATTATTGAAGACTGATTTGCAATTTTCCAAGATAAAGTCATTTCTCTTATGACTGATACAAAACCAGTTGAAATTGTGAAGGTAATTAATACAATCGCTATAATTTTTAAAATATTTTTTTTAGGCCAATTTTTATCAAGCCAAAGAGCTGTAACTACACATACTCCTAAATAAGAAAATAACATAAATTTCATGTTATCGTAGTCATGTGGTTGAAAAATAATTAAATTTGTCAGAATGAATAAAATTATTAAAGGGAATATGAGTAAGAAGAAGTCGCATCGTTTTTTTTGTTTAATTTGTTTGTAGGCTATACAAATGCTACCCAGCCAGATAAAAATTTCTAACCCCATATTTTTAATCCAGAAAAGAATAAAATGTTGGTTTCCCTTCATCCATCCTGGTTGAAAGTGCATGAATTTTGTATTCATGGTGTTTGTAAATTGCCAATATAGTTGTGGAATAGATAAAATTACTGCGGGTAGAATTAATAAAACGATGTCTTTAGTTGATAGCTTACGCTGATGTCTCCACCATAATAAACTCCAGCCAAACAGAGGGAGCAAGGTAATGTAGGTGTGTATATGCCACCAAGGAGATAAGCCAATTAGTATGCTCATACCGGCAAGGCTTTTTTTAAGTGAGATTTTATTATTTCGATTGATTTGAAAAAACAATACTAAAAAAAGAGCAAATATGGCTAAGCCAACCACCATGCCTCTTTGTGGCAAAAGATAATCTGTTATGATGTTGGACCATCTTAGATTTTTGTCTGCTAAGTGAGCATATTCAAAGGGTTGATTTAGTAAAAAATGAAATAAGTTTAAGTTGCTTTTTTGCCAGTCTTGAAAAAAGTATGCAATACCAACTCCGCCATTTAATAAAAAAAGCAAAAGGGTTATGTTCCAAGCTCGGGTGCTTCCTTTATTAGCCTTAATGACTACATAAATTAAGAGAATTAAGGCAATCATTATGGGCAAGCTAGTGATGATTAAGCTAATTTGTAAAGACCACCCACTTCTAAGAAGTTGTCCTGCAATAAAATCGATCATAAATGGGTATGAAGTTGGTTGTTGAGCGTAAATAGGCGAAGTTAAATCTAAGTTTGGCTGAAGACCAAAAAAATGAATTAGGGTGGAATGAAGTGCTAGGTCTCCATAAGCTCCACCTCCGCTGTAATAGGCCCCCTGTTTATTTAAAAAATTATGAGTAATAGACAGCTGAGTTAATACACCACTCCATGCAATTATGCTAACAATCAATAACCAGTTTGTTTTTTTTAATTTTTTTTTAATTTTTTGCCATTTAATTTTGAGTGATTGTGATTTTTGCAAGTGATTTGAAGCAATGAGGTTGATGATAAGGCTAAGTCCAATGATTGTGGTGCTTAATAAACCTAGTTCGTATCCAAAATATTTTGCACTAATAAATAGCAGCCAACCAGAAATAATCAATCCAGTTAAGATCAGAGTTGATAATCTAGCCATTGGTTTAAAGTGGGGGAAAAAAAATTGAGTGAAGTAACTACCAAAACCCAAAATCGAAAGTAATAAAAAAACTGCTAGCATATAATCTAAAAATAATTCAATTTTTTTTAATTATGAATATTTTCTGTATACTGTCCACTCACCCACCCAGTTTGCTCATTAAGCTGAATTTTATACCAACCCTCTGAGGTTTCGTTAAGATAGGGATAATCTTGGCCTACTTTGGCATAGCCAACAATTTCTGCAGAAGGACTGGCCAAGCTTCTTACCTTGAGCACCTCTGCCCCATCCTGAAAAAAATTAGTTGCTTTAATAGTCACTAATTGCCCACTAGAGGTGCTAACTTGGGCTGATTCTGATGCAAGATCAAATATTCTTTTGTCAGTTGTTTGAATAGAGTTATTTTCCTCTTTGTCATCTGGTGGAACTGCTCTAGCCAGTTTAGCGGTGATGGTAATCCGGTGTCCTTTAACAACATTAATAGTGTGTTGCTGTTTTTCATATGAGGGTAAGCTGAGTTCAAATTGATGGTGTCCAGGCTCAATATTTTTTAAAGCTAAGGGAGAAAATTGTTGCTCACCTTGATCAAAGCTGATAATAGTGTTGTCGGGAATGGTAATGAATGATAACTCACCTTGGTTGCTTTTTATTTCTTCCATTTCATAAATTATTCCTCCACTAGTTTCTGGTCTGTCTCCAGGTTTCCAGGTAACTACAGTTAGTAGTCCTTTTCTAAGAACTACTTGGGTTTCATAGGATGCTAGATTTGTGTCATCTGGCTCAATTTTAAGAGTGTATTTTCCTGGTTTAATAGCTTTATCTATAAAAGGAGTTTTATCTAAATATTGGCCATCTAAAAACAATGAGCTGGAGGTATTATTGGTAATGACTTGTAGTCCGGCAACATTTTTTTTATCAAAAAAAGTACAGCCAGTAAAGAAAAATGTAGTCAAAAGTAGGATGCTGATTTTTTGCCAAATACCCATAGTGATAGTTTAACACAGGGCAAGTTTAATCACCTCATCCATGGTTTTAACTGGTTTGAATATAATATCCTTTTTGATTTTATCAGGAACATCAACTAAGTTGCGCTCGTTTCCTTGCGGGATAATGACTATTTTACTCCCAGCGCGTTGAGCTGCAATGCTTTTTTCTTTGAGTCCTCCAATTGGCAACACTCTTCCTCGTAGAGTAACTTCGCCAGTCATGGCAATATCTTTTCTGATTGGTCTATTGGTAAAAGCGGATATCATTGCTGTAGTAATAGTAATACCTGCAGATGGACCTTCTTTAGGAATTGCCCCTTCTGGTACATGGACATGAACATCGGTTTGTTCAAAAACTTTTTTATCAATCTTTAATTTATTTAGATGAGCTTTAACATAGGTGAGGGCTGTTTGAGCCGATTCTTTCATTACCTCTCCCAGTTTACCAGTGAGTATAACTTTACCTTTTCCAGGGGTCAGGGCGACTTCAATAAATAACATGTCTCCACCTACACTGGTCCATGCTAGACCAGTGGCTAAACCCACTCTATCTTCTGTTTCAATTTGAGTAACATCATATTTTTCTGGTCCAAGATAGTCTTTGAGTTGTTTTTTACTTAAATTAACGGGCTTGATAACATCAAGTCCTTTTTCAGCAATTTTGCGCGCTACTTTTCTTAGGCTTTTACCTAAAGTTCTTTCTAGTTCTCTGACTCCAGCCTCTCTAGTGTAGCGTTTGATCGTATAGTGAAATGTAGGATCGCTAATTTTTATTTGTTTTTTATTTAAACCATTGGCTTCAAGCTGTTTTTCCCAGAGATGTTTTTTAGCAATATGAAATTTTTCTTCTTCGGTATAGCCAGAATAGCGAATGATTTCTAACCTATCTTTTAAGGCTGGTGGAATAGTATCAAGGGTATTAGCAGTAGTGATAAAAATTACCTTAGACAAATCTATAGGAATACCCAGGTAGTGGTCTTCAAATTCTTTGTTTTGATCTGGGTCTAAAGCCTCAAGTAGGGCCGCAGATGGATCACCACGAAAATCTTGACCTATTTTATCAATCTCATCTAGCATAAAGATTGGGTTCATGCTTTTGGCCTGGATAATGCCGTTTATAATCCTACCGGGCAATGCACCTACGTAAGTACGACGGTGACCGCGAATTTCTGCTTCATCTCTAATACCGCCCAAAGATGCCTTAGTGAATTTTCTACCTAGTGCATCAGCAATTGAGCGACCAATGCTAGTTTTTCCTACCCCAGGTGGGCCGACAAAACATAAAATAGTTGGTACATGGGCAGTTTTATTTTTAGCAATTTTTTGTTTGAGTTGTAAAACCGCTAGGTATTCTAAGATTCGATCTTTGACTTCTTCTAATCCGTGGTGGCTTTTATTTAAAGTTTTTTCAGCTTGTTTAAGAGTGATCTTGTTTTTACTAAAAGTATTCCAGGGAATGTCAAAAATTGTATCAAGCCAACTACGAATGTAACCAGACTCTGGGTTATTGGGTGACATTGAGCGCAAGCGCTTGATTTCTTTAGTTATTTTTAATTTAATGTCTTTATCTAAGTTTAGTTTTTTGAGTTGTTTCTCATAGCTTTGAGCTATTTCTTCTTCATCTTCTAGCTCGCCCAACTCTTTTTGAATAGTGCGCAGTCTTTCTCGTAGTACACCTTCGCGCATGTTTTTATCAAATTTTTTCTGAGTTTTATGGACTACATCTTTTTCAATTTCAAGTACTTTCATCTCGCGGGTTAAGTGCTCAATGATTTTTTTAATTCTTTCTTTGACTTCTGTGGTTTCAAGTATCTGTTGTTTTTGATCTGTGTTAATGTTTAGGGTGCTGGCGATTTGATCTGCTAGCTCACCTTCAGTCACGCCACTCATTAGCTTCATAAAGTTGAGAAATTCCACTGGCTTACCCATATGGATAGCTTGGCGAAAGATTTTTTGTAGATGAGTTGCCAAGGCTTTCATCTCATTATCTTGTTTGACAATGTCAGCTAGTTTAATAGCTTGAGCTTTAATAACTGGATCTGTTTGAATAAATTTAACTATTTTTACTCTCCCCAGGCCTTTAACCAAAGCATTAACTCGTCCTTCTGTGTCTAGAGTACGTTCAATAACTGCTAGAGTTCCGATTTGATAAAGGTCATGGGCTTTGGGCTGATCCACGGTGGGATTTTTTTGGGTTAAAAGAATTACTAGTTTTTTGGATTGGTCAGCTGCTTTAATAGCGTTTAATGAAATTTGCCTACCAAAAGTAAGCACCGATTCTGTGCTTGGAAGCAGTACTCCTTCTCTAATGGGTACAACAGGTAAAACGAGTTGGGTATTTAGTAATTGAGGATTTAAAAGCAAGTCTTTTGTAGGTTGAGTCATATTGATTGGCATTCTATCGTCTTGATTGCTAATTTGCAAGGTTAAAGCTGGTGTGGTTGAAGTTGATGTGGCATTTAAGCGTGGAATAAAAAGTAAGTTTGATAAAATCTGTGGGTGTGCCTTGATTCGAACAAGGGACCTCTGTCTTATCAGGACAGCGCTCTAACCAACTGAGCTACACACCCTTTTTTATTAATTCTTTAAACATTCTACCAAAAAACCACCGATTATGGTGGTTTTATTGTTATCTAATTTTTTTCTGATCCAAACATGGTGATAGAAACGCATCTTCAGCCCAGATATGGTGATCATGGGACTTGAGATATTTTTCGTGCAGATTGCTCTACACGGGAGAAGGGAGGCGTGATTCTCCCAACCCGTCTCCTTAGAAAGGAGGTAATCCATCCGCACCTTCCAGTACGGATACCTTGTTCATGTAATTCCTCGTGTTTCCAGAGGCATGGACTATCTCTTCTGCCTCTTCTGGTGCTACAGAAGGAGGCGTCGGCGTGTGATAGGCAATTTGCCTATCTCATCGTTAAAGAATCAGTCTCTACGGGGTCAAAGTAGCTAGTTTGTAACTCATGCAAGGTACGATGTACGGCTGCATTAGTTTATGCAGTCGTCGCGCACTTCGTACAGGAAATAGTAATTGATAGCCTTTACTGTCTCTTAATAAATTGGTTTTTAGACCAAAATTTTTCAGAAGACAATTTTTCAGGACTACATTGCCATATAGCTTAAAAGCATATGTGCTAATGCGTAATCCCGGAAAATGGTTATATCCATTACCATCATCCATAAACCAAGCAGCCAGACTTAACGGTGAAATTAAAAGCTCATTAATGTAAGATGGAATAATTTTTACTCCATCGTGAGTATAGAAATGATTTTTAATTATCATTAAATCTTTATGGCTTACCGTGCGAAAGTACCAAGAATTATTATGAATGTCCTCTCGAGGAGGAGTTAAAACCCAATCTTTAAAGAAAGAGTATTTCCATTCGACATATTCTTTAGCTCGCATGGTATGCCTGATTTGTAATCTTGCTGCTTTTCCCGACCTAGAAGTAATCAAACATCCGTCTCCTAAGATGGTGCCGATTAACAACTCTTTTTGTTTATGACTCAGTTTTAATTGAGTCTTAAGTTTTTTGAGTTTTCTAGTGTTTGTTGGAAAAAGAGCCACTCGACTTCCCTCGCGGTTGCCATATTACTTTAGTATTAATTTCATATTACACGAAATTAATCCGAAAAGTAAATTAGGGTTCCCCGATATTAGCCGAATTTTTCTATGCTGTTTCTAGCATAGGTCGCCACAAAAATAGATTGACATAACAATCTAATATCAACGACTTAGTCCTCATCGCCAACCTCGCCGTAGTAGGGCCGCTCCCCGATAAATCGGAGTTACGGTCACCCGCTTCGGGCGCTGCTGACTTTGCTGGCTTGACGGGCAGTGTTCTGAGATCATCATTTCATCACTGACAATGTGTCTCTCGCCGCCCGGCGCGCGGTTTTCCCGCACCGTGGCGAACCCTTAACCACCTTTTTTACTATAGCGATTCATTTTTACCCTAATTGCTTTTAGTTTATTAATTCCTTTCATCGTTAGATGTTCTTTAGTATAGAAAAGTTCAGCTGCTTGGCTAAATAACTCAAAAGAGTGTCTTTTTTTTGTAAGCAATTTATGTTTTCTAAAAAAAGGAATGATTTTATCCCTAATATCTTTGATTGAAGAAACCTTAAGTTCGACGTGAGGTGCCCAGCCGTACTTATCATAATTAATATGATAAATATGTCCACACCCAAGAGTATCTTGAATGCTTCTGAGTATTTCCTCATCATCTGCTCGTAGCTCAATTTCAAAATGCAATCGAGCATCAAGCCCTAGTTTCTTGGTTTTATGTTTGGAAATAACGATGGTAAAACATCCTTCTCCATCAACAAAACCACAAATGTAATTAGGGGGTAATTTCATTTGGTTAAGTTTGGTCCTTCCCTCGCTATTGCGAAGTACTATGACCTCTGCAGACTTCCTAAATATTATTTGATATTGTTACCGCCATCATACTAATATTTCGTTAATAGTTAAATAACGAAATCTAGCCTATTTAGGATCTCCTTTTGTACATTAAGTTTCTATTCAACTTCATCTCGAGCCCAGATACTATTTATTTTTTTATTAATAAGTGACTTCTCCCTTTGCACGCGGGATGGTCAAAATAAATAGCCGTTTAAGCTTCAAGCTAAAGTTTGCTACTTTCACCCTTCAGCCTTGAGATTACTCTCAGAGGCCTGTGATTTTGCTTCTTATGGCTTATTTCCATGAGACAGGATTTTAACCTGCTAGAAAAATAATGCGAAAAGCGCATTTTAATTTGTGCAAGGAGCGAGAACGTATTCACCGCAACCTTCTGATTTGCGATTACTACCGATTCCGGCTTCATGGAGGCGAATTTCAGCCTCCAATCTGAACTGAGGGAAGGTTTATTAGGATTGGCTCAGCCTCACGGCATCGCGACCCGTTGTCCTTCCCATTGTAGGATGTGTGTAGCCCTGGATGTAAGGGACATGCTGACTTGACGTCGTCCTCTCCTTCCTCCCTGCATAAGCAGGGCAGTCTCGTATGGTACATATAACATACGACAAGGGTTGCGCTCGTTACCGCACTTAAGCGGACGTCTCCATAACCATTTAGATTACTCTAAATGCCAGACTATACCTTCTCCCTTCTTCGTTAATAACGAAGTTAGGGGCTGGCGTGTTATTCTGCTATATAGCAGAATCTTCCTCCTGTTGATACAGGATTTCAGTCGTTACGGGGTCAAGGCAATTTGTATCTCATTTTTTGATGTATGTGTGGCTCTATCAAATTAAAAAATCTATCAGCACTTTGTTTTCTGATTCGTATTCTTCCTTTATTGTTAGTAAAACAATTGAGTTGAAATTTTTTCTTGAGTGATTTAACTAAAAAATTAGTGTCACTTTTTGAAAAGCATTCAGTCATAAGAAGTGGATACGTTTTTTTGTCTAAATAACCATCATCCATATACCAAACTGCAATTAAAAGTGGTGATATCCATGGGTAAATAGCCCTTGGAATCACTTTCTTTTGATTTTTATAAAAGGCTTTTCTTAATGGACGAAAATATTGTCGCAAAAAGAAACGCCAACTAATAGTTTGGTTGTTGGTTCTAGAGTCGTTACGCACGACTTTTGCTACTTTTGGATATGCAGCAGATTTCAACTTGGAGTATTTCCAGAAGAGATACTCTTTTTGAGACCGCGCATGTTCAATGCAGATTTTTCCTTGGGGATGAATATAAGCATCGCCAAGAATAGAACCAAGTAAGATGGTCATTTGTTTATTAGATAAGCAAAGTTCAAGATTTTTTCGAGCCCGAAAAGTTTGAGAAATTGCCTGACTTCCCTCGGTGTTATCCATTGATCAAATATAACCCAAAATTGAGTCATTGACCAACCGGAATTCACCGATATGAGCCAGATTTGTCAGTACTATTTCTAGTAAAGGTCGCGAGATTTTTCATTCACGACACGAGCTGACGACAGCCATGCATCACCTGTCTAGCACTCTCGAAGACTTCTTGGTTTCCCAAGCGTTGCAGCTAGATGTCAAACCCAGGTAAAGTTTTTCGCTTTGTATCGAATTAAACCACATGCTCCACCGGTTGTACGCTCCCCCGCCAATTCCTTTGAGTTTTAATCTTGCGATTGTACTCCCCAGGCGCTTTGCTTAACGCGTTAGCTTACGTCACCCCCTCCCGATAAATCGGGAAGGAACAACTAGCAAAGATAGTTTACGGCTTGGACTACAGGGGTCTCTAATCCCTTTTGCTACCCAAGCTTTCGTCCCTTAGCGTCAGTTATGTCCTAGTAGCCTGCCTTCGCGTATGGCGTTCCTCTCGATCTCTACGGATTTCACCCCTCCACCGAGAATTCCAGCTACCCCGAACTAACTCAATCCTGATAGTTTTTCTTGCTTGTCCGAAGTTAAGCCTCGGGCTTAAACAAGAAACTTATCAAGTCGCCTATGGACCCTTTACGCCCAGTAAATCCGGATAACGCTTGCACCCTACGTATTACCGAAGCTTCTGGCACGTAGTTAGCTGGTGCTTTCTAGCGAGGTACTGTCAAAATTTCCTCCCTCGCCACAGTGGTTTACACTCCGAAGAGCTTCATCCCACACGCGGTGTCGCTGCGTCAGGCTTTCGCCCATTGCGCAATATTCCTGGTTGCTGCCACCCGTAGGTGTAGGTTCCGTGTCTCAGTAACCTTGTGGCCGGTCGTGCTCTCACACCGGCTACCCGTCATCGGCTTGGTAGGCTTTTACCCCACCAACTACCTGATAGGACGCAGGCCCCTCCTCTAGCAATAAATTTTTACCCTATTACCTCTCGATAATAGGGACTATGGGGTATTACCCCATCTTTCGATGAGCTATCCCCCACTAAAGGGTAGGTTCCTACGCGTTACTCACCCGTCTGCCACTGTCTATCCCGACGAGTCGGGATTTATCGTTCGACTTGCATGCCTTAGGCACACCGCCAGCGTTCATCCTGAGCCAGGATCAAACTCTCAAATAAAGTTTGACTGTCTGGGAAACTCCCAGACAATTGTTATCCTTTTTTAAAACTGATGTGTATTTTTTATAAAAAATACCAAAAAATGAATTAGCGTGTTCTATCACCGTGTCTAGATCAGACACAGTATAAAATAGATAAGTATATTTACTTGTTAAAGAACCCATTAAATAAATTAATGAAATTAAAGATGAGTATCTGTGTCCGTGATGGACGAAGACTTTATCTCATTAGGATCAGTAGTATAGCATAATTTTAAAGAGGAGGAAGCTGGAAAATTTGGATGGATTTATATCATTAATTTAATTAATTATTCCTCCACCCAAGCATTGAAAACTATCCTCATCAATTTTTTGATAAAATACCGCTGATTGGCCAGCGGCTATTCCCCTAGCGGGTTTTTCTAGTTTGACTAAATTATTTTCTAGGGTGGCTGTTAATAATTTTCCGGTATGGCGGATTCTGACTAGAAGTTCGTTGGGTAAAGTTTCACTTTGATTAATTAAATGGAGGTTAGAGATTTTAAATTCGTTTTGATAAATATCAGTGTCAAAACCAACTATGAGTTGATTTTTCTTAGCATCTTTTTCAATCACATAAAATGGCGGCAAGTTGGTTCTTTGAATAATTGAGCCATCGCTTTGTTTAATTGAAGTACTTGGTTTAATGGTAAAACCATGACGTTGGCCAATGGTATAAAACCAAATTCCATTATGAGACCCAATTACGTCACCCTGTGTGTTAATGACTTCGCCTGGTTTTTCACCTAGTCTTTCTTTGATAAATTTTTTGACATTAATATCACCAATAAAACAAATTCCTACAGAATCGGGTTTTTTAGCTACATGAATGCCGCGTTTTTTAGCTTCAACCCTGACATTTTTTTTAGTGAAATCAGCCAATGGAAAAATAGTATGTTGAAGTTGATCTCCAGTCATCAGATATAAAAAGTAAGTTTGATCTTTCCAGAGATCTTTGGGGGTTAGGAGTTGGCCATTGGTGGTTTTGGCGTAATGACCAGTAGCGATAAAATCAAAATTATTGTTTATCGCCCAGTCATAAAATAAGCCAAATTTAATTTCCTTGTTGCACATCACGTCAGGGTTAGGAGTGCGACCAGCGGCGTACTGCGCAAAAAAATATTCCACCACTTTATCGTGATAAATTTGTTTAAAATCTAAAATCTGGAAAGGAATCTCTAGCTTTAAAGCAATTTTGAGCGCATCTTTATGATCTTGATCAGTTCTGCATCCTGGTGCACGCCAGCATTCTAAAAAAACACCAGTCACTTCATAGCCTTGTTCTTTGAGAAGATGAGCGCAAAGAGAGGAGTCTACTCCACCCGACATGCCGAGAGCAACTTTTTT
>JAHJBU010000077.1 GCA_018813375.1 Patescibacteria group bacterium | reverse complement strand
CACCTTGCTTGTCTTATATATCCGTTTGGCGTTTCTAATTGCTTCAGATTGCTTTTCGAATATCTGCGAAAAAACACTGCAGTTCTTGGTGTACGGCTGCAAACCTGACTTCCGAAAATGACGCTCGAGCTTGGTGTGATAATCATTTCGAGGAACACCAGTATTCAAGACTTGAAAATGCAGCAGATACCAAAGCTCAAAGCATTCATTGCTCCAGGCTGATAAAATATTATTTTCCCTAGCCAATTTTAAAGCAGCCTTAAATTTGTCTGAATTTTGGTTCCAGTATTCATCAACGTCGAAGACACACCAGCATTGATCTCCGTCCTCCTCATAAAACTTTCCGCGAGATCTTAGTGCTTGTTTTTCTTCGACAACTCTTGCGATTAAATCCCAAGGGGCTAGTCTTTTGAAATTCTTGTAGTTGATGACAATTGTTCTTGAGCGAAGAAAATCCTTGTACTCCTTAAAATACGTAGGCTCGGCTATCTCACCGTTACAATAAATATAAAATCTAGGTTTGATAGCGTGTTGTTTCATAGCTCATATCATTCTATGTCTTCTAACTGCTTGATATAAGGCAAAGCCCCATACCTACCTTCCAAATACCTTTTAGCAAAATTTAGATTTGAACGCTCACCTAAATCTGCCAGAGAAAAAATATCTGTAGCTCCAAATTTATCTTTTTGGGTAAACCAAATCTGATCTCTGCGCAATAAATCTTCATCCAGCAAACTAACGTCATGTGTAGTGAAAATTAGCTGAGCATCCTTGGAATTGTGATCACCAGAATTAAATAGCTTCAAAATATATCTGCACATTAGAGGGTGCAAGCTTGCATCCAGTTCATCTATCACTAAAGTGTGTGACTCTTTTAAAGAGTTGATAAACGGAGCTGACAAAGCAAACATTTGCTGAGTGCCATCTGATTCCTTAAAGAAGTTAAAAGCAACTAAGCCTGCACTCTTTTCGTCAGAATCATATTTTTTATGAAGGGTAGAGAGTCGTCTTTCGAAAAGGCTGGCTTTGCCATGCACGACCTGATTTCTAAACTGTGGAGGGATAGACTCTATTTCCTCAGTAGACATACGCCTTTCTTCTGGAATAATGTCACTTATTCCAAGATCAGCTTCCAAAATGAATTCTCTCATTTTGTCTCGATACTCTTCTTCTCTGGTATATTTTTCAAACGAATAGTTAAGTGTCTGACCTCTTTCTAAGCCCGAGATCACTTGAATTTTCTTAATCGCATCTAGCACTTTCGTAGAAATCTTCCCAGCATAACTAGCCACGACAGATAGATATAAAACATTATTTCGTGTTTGTTTTCTAGTATTTGCGGATCCTTCTTTGAAATATCGAGCATTTACCTTAATCTCTTTAGGTTGACGTTCAAACAAAGTCTTTTTATTAGGATATTGATATAACCATTCTTTGTGAACTTTACGATTTGATACTTCAAAGCCGTAAACAAATAAATCTTTGCCCACAGCAATTTCCAGTTCAAATAGACTGGGTTTGTGTTCTGTCTCACTACTTAATAGGAAAGGCTCAACAGGAATAGCATTTTCTAACTGTTTTAATCCGTTAACTGCAAAATTACGCACTAAACTAAAAGCCTTAATAAAATTAGACTTTCCAGAAGCATTTGAGCCATAGATAGCAACAGTCCTAACCAAAGTATCTCCATGAACTTTGGTCAGAGATTCCTTTAAACTCGAATCTTTCTTTTGAGCTGCAAAGGAAAATGTTTGCTTTTCTTTAAACGATAGGAAGTTGCCTACAGTGAACTTTGTTATCATGCCCAAATTATGGCACTTTGTTTGCAAATTGTCAATAGTTTAGTAAGTAAATTGCACAAATTGACTAATTTTGCATAATTAAGTATAATATCAACGTTCCTTAACAACTAGTGTTTTTAGGTCTGCAGTCTGCAGGGGTAGTTCGATTCCACCCACTGAACAAGCTTGGAAGGCTAGCTTTACAGCCTCCACAGAGATCTTCACCAATATTATTAAGAAAGGAGGAAATATGGAAAAACTAAAGAAAGCCATATTACCAACCCTGATAATTGTGTCGTTGTTCGCCCAAGTTAGTTTAAACGTTCAGTACTGGAGTAGAACGCAGACCTAAGAACACAGCAGTTTCCATTTTGGAAATAACTCACCCATAGATCCGAGCCCTGAGCCACTGTGGCCGCTTTTGTGAGGCTTTCCGGCCTCACCTGGCATAGTTTGGCCATCCTGAACAAATAAAACGCCTGTTTGGAAAGCTGTTGGAGATATTCAAACGAAAGTATTAATCACCATGAAGATAAACTACAGCACCAATAATCTTGCCATCCTTTACGTAAGGGACAATGATCTCTGCCTCTGAATAAAGATCATTAAGGTATGTCATTCTCAGCCCATCAACATTGGCTTGTAGGCCATAAAGCTTGTCCCTCTTGCCCAACAAGACATCCCTTAAGGCTTCTTTGCGCGTTTCAACTGGTGAAGTGATAACACCGCCTGAGAAAAACAGCTTTACAATTCGGTCCTGATCCAAGGTAATAAAATACATGGGCTGGTTGTTGGCTAAACTCACATCGCTGAAGTATCCGGGAACGTCTATCGTAGAGGACTCTGATGCGGTAGCTTCGGTTAATAAATCAAGTCTAGATCTAATACCTACCACACATTCAACATTCCCTTGGCACTCAAGTGCTTCCGGCAATATCTTTGTAAAAACTTCATCAAAGAACTGTGGATTCTCCCGCATCAACTCGGAAACCTGAGCGCTTCTGAGTGTGTAAACCCCCTTACCGCTCTCGTACAAACGCCAGGCAACGAAGGCAAATCCAGTCAGCACCAAAATAATAAAGGCAACAGCAACTCCCAAAAGAGGTTTAGCGAAACGTTTTTTCATACTGACTTAATTTTAGCTTATAGCTTCTCTATCTCCCAGCCATCATTATCATACACAATCACCTGGCCACCTTGAGTAATGGTAAGGCTGACGGTTGGATAGCGGGTGTTTTTGATTGAAGCACACCAGACACCGTCGTCACGTTGATAGGCAGTTTCAAGGGTCTGATCCGTATCTCCGCACTGCTCGAACTCTTCTGTATGAGGATTCTCATAATCCACCCACCTGACAAAGAAGTTGCCTGGCTTAGTGCCTTGAAACTCGTAGATCATCTGAGAAATATCAACACCGAGAATATCCTGATGATCTTTCATAAACTGCTCGGCCACCGGCCGGATGACATCGGCAGTGGTGTAGCGGGGAGTATTGTCGTATTCCGGCTGTAGATCAAACCAACGAGAATCGTCATCGTTGGTACCCCATCTGCGCTCATCCTCACCAACTTCGACAATGTAGTTAGCGTTGGGGTCGACAGTAAAACCAAACCCACCAGCTAAGTAGTGTTCTGAAGCAGGGCTGGTGTAATCGGTCCCACTATCATCCGGCTTGCCATTAAAGCGACTGCACAAAAACTCAACCGGCATATCAGAGGATCCTAGAAACTTCTGAATATTGGATACCGCTTGTTCTCTTTCTTCTGCAGAGCGAGCAGTCAACAAACAGAACTTCTCTCGGGCTTCTTTATAAACCTGGGAATCCTTGTTAGGATTTTTCTCCATTACTGCCAGCAATTCAGAGATTTCTGTAGCCTTTTTTAACTCAGCTGATTGATCACTCAAAAGAAGCCTAACTGAGTCCTTAAACGACAACTTGTCAAAACAACCAGTGAAGTAATCCCACTTATCACCTTCCATTTGTGTTGTGATCGGGAACTGCATGTGGGTTTGGGCAAGACAATATCTTTCCTTAGCGCCTTTGACACGCAGCACCCCAATAAACAGAAGTATTAAGAGAATAAACAGCACCCCAACAAGAGGTATAAGACGATTTTTAGATTTCTTCATTGTCATAGTCATATTATGTTCCTTTCTCCAAAGTTTGCCGATGTTAGCTTCCTATGCCACTAAATGTCAAGTTTCTGTCAACATCTGCTACCTGGCTAATTTTAGCATAAATGATGACAAGGAGTCCGTGTTAGATGTGACTGAGAGTCACTACCCTAAAGACATGGGTAAACCTATTTCACACCAACACATTCTTAAGAAGTTCGGAGCTAAATTGCAAAAGACCAGGAAAAGCAAAGGCGTAACGCAGGAAGAACTGGCGTTTAGGATGTCTATGGATCGGACTTACATTGGTATGATTGAACGCGGTGAACGCAACCCCACCATCCGCACGCTCTATAAAATTGCCAAAGCCTTGAAAGTTGATTCTTCGGAGTTATTGCCGTTTTAGTTTTCCTGCTTCAGAAAAACAATCAGTGGTTTAGAGAAAACTGTAAGAGATGATCCTATGCTTAGTACGTGTTCTGCAGTTGGAACGGTGGTATTGTAAGCTCCCTGCAATATGGTTGTTTCGGATGGAACTAACTCATCTCCGAACAAAGCTCTCATCGTCATAATCTTCTGTTTGTCTGAATCTGACAGGGTGCTTTCTTGAGCTTCACAAAGCTTCACTGCTTCTGCAAAGGCAGGACTTGTTTTGCTCTTTGATTCAAAGGACCGAAACCCAGTAGTTGGTCCCACTCTCAGTCTTCCGCAAACATTTATTACCCGGTGTATTGTTTCTCTTCTTTCAATAAATGCGTTAAGCGCAGCACTTCCACCGGCGCTCGTTCCTACTAAAGATACTTTATCTCCTGCTTCGGCAAATCGATCAATTACTTCTATCAATTGATGCAGTTTAGGTTCAAAGGAATCTTCACCATCATGCCAGCCAATTGGATGAATAATAGGTTCTAGTCCTTGTTTTCTCCAGTGATTCGTAGCCGCTTTCAATAGCAGAGTGCTCATCGGCCTATGATCTCCCAATCCTGGGATAACAAGTACTCTGTGGTGTTCTTTTGACATAATTAATTTTTCTTATATTTGTTCCCAAGGTATTACTTTCAAATCAGGCCATTTATCTGTCCACTTTTCAATTTTCTTCTCATAAACCCACTTGATAACAGAAGGCTTATTTGGTCTTACAACCATCCCAAAAAGATCGTTTAATCCATAAGGAGCATATACATTTATTTTTCCCTTAACTTTATTAACTGCGACCGCAGTTGCAGTAGTTGGCCAGCCATTAATAGCATCCTCACAAGATTTTAATTGGTCAATTTTCTTACCAAAATCTTCCTCAAACCAAAGATGAACTCGCGCCTCATTAACAACATCAATCTCTATTGGCAAAGAAGAGAATACCTCTCTGACTCTCTTTAACTCTTTTTCCTCACTTTCCTTGCTAATATCACCTGCATCGTAATAAACCAGATCATAATCTTTTATTCCCTCAGTAATATCTTTTCCTGAAAGCAAGTTCCAAGCACTCTGACAAATACAGCCTGCTTCTAGATACCAATTATCATTATTAGGAAATGGATTGCCTTCCAATATTGCTTTTACATTAGGGTTTTGAAGAATAATCTCAATTAAATGTTCTGTTTGTTGCTGAATTGGCTTATCTACTATTGGTGAGTTCATATTCAATTCCATCTTTTTTTAAAATCATAAAATTGCCGTGCTTTTCTTCAAGTAAAACAAACCCACCATCTCTGACTTTCTTAACATCTATATTTAAAAACTCTTTAAAAAAGGCTTTTAAAAACAAACCATGAGTTACCGCTACCAGTGAGTTATATTTCGTCTCTAATAAATATTTAATCGCATTTTTTACTCTGTTATTAAAATCTTCTGTCCTCTCGCTTCCATCAACATATTCCCATCGATTATGTGTTTCTACTACTTTTGGATACTTTTCTCTGGCTTCATTTCTAGTTAGTCCAGTCAATACACCGTTTAAGTTTCTCTCCTTTAGGTACTCAAAGACTTTCACTTTAAGCCCAAGTTCGTTGGAAATTATCTCTGCAGACTGAAATGCACGTTTTAGAGGAGAACTCAAAACAATTTCAAACTTTCCATCCAAAGAGGGAATTTTTTTAGCAGTCTCAGAAACCTGAGTTTTTCCTTTTTCTGTTAAATCAAAATCCGCACTGCCACCATAACGATCTTCGACATCGTCAACACTCTCGCCATGCCTCACAAAAAGTATTTTCATAGTTTTGTTGTTGTTTTATTTTTTTCTATCAAATCAAGCAAGAATGGAAATTGCTTGTATTCTTCACCGTAGGATCCAATACTGAAGTGCTTCTGTCCTTCCCTAATGATTAGTTTCCCATCTAATTTTTGTGATAAGAATTTGGCATGGTCCAGTGGGCAATAAGGATCGTTGTCAGAGTGAATAAATATAAACCGCTTCGCTTTTTTCTTAATAGCATCGAAATCGAAAGGTACTATAAACAAATCCTCCAGAGCTTCCCAACAAAGATCATCTTTAAAAGACCCAACTAAGTAACAAGTATCAATACGCACATTCTCGGGCAAAACTTGTAATAAACCCAAGATAGCAACTGCTCCTGAAGAATGACCTATTAAGATAGAATTCTCGTCAAATTTCCAATCCTTGTTCGAAAAAATGAATTTATTGTATCTTTCGATATTTGGTTTATCGGCTTGAGGCAAATCAGGGACCCAAACCTTCCAGTCTTTCTTCTCCAGTTCCTCCCGCAACCAATCAAACCAATTCTCTTTAGAGTGACCATCTGTACCATGGAGGATAAGGGCATTTCTCATACTAACTTTTCTAACTCACTCATAAGCTTTTCACTAATGCTAATTTCGTCAGCTTCTAAATTTTTCTTACGCTTTAAATAAGACTGCTCGCCAGGAAAGAAAATCTCCCTAACTCCCTCAGCTTTAGGAGCATTTTTCAATTCATCGACTGCTTTTTGAACATCATCTTTGAATTCTCCCAAGTCTCTGAACATTGAAGGGTCAATAAGCAGGTAGAAAGAACCCCAACCTCCTTCAACAGCTCCGCCAACTCTAGAGTTTGATAAAGCACCACCTAAAAGCTCAACAATAAAAGCCAGACCAGATCCTTTGTGACCAGCAATCGGGAGAATTCCTCCCTCCATCGCCTTGGCTGGATCAATCGTAACATTACCTTCTCCGTCAATTGCCACACCTTCTTTAATTGACTTGCCTTCAGTTTTGGCAACCATGAGATCACCCCAAGTACATTGAGATGAGGCCATGTCCAAAATGACCGGAATATTATTTGTGGGGACCGAAATGGTGAGCGGATTAGTTCCCCAAAGGTCTTTGGTAGATCCAAATGGAACTAGACCGCCTGGAGAGTTATGAAATCCGATGAAAATAAGGTTGTTCTCTGCAGCTCTGCGAGCATAATCGCCAATATAACCTGAAGCGTAGGCAAGGTCTTTTAAGCCAACAGCCAGCATTCCTGATTGCTTTACTTTCTCAAAAGCTTTTTCTAAAGATTTATAGATAACGTAAAAACCTGGCTTATATTTGCCATCAAAGTGAATAGATGCAGGGTGTTCGCTTATTATCTCAATATCATCATCAATGACTTTGATACTATCGTTTCCAACCAGGCGGGCTATTGCAGGTAGACGCACAAAACCATGAGTTTTCTTTTCCACTAACTCAGCCTCGATAAGATTCTGAGTTATAAGCTCTGCTTCCTCAGATCTAAAACCAAGTTTAGTGAGGATTTTATTTGATAGTTTTTTTGCTTCGTTTATTTTCATATTTATGTGTGATACCCCTCGTAGGGTTCCTTGTCTTTCTTCATAACAAAAACTTTGCCCGTAATTTCCTTTGCTTCCTCTGAACACAAATAAACTGCATATTCACCAATTTTGTCCGGTTCAATGGCTTCATCCATATACTGAGGGAAGTACTTTTGATAGGCCTCTGTTGCCGTGTCCGAAGGAGAAATGGCATTGACCTGGATATCTTTGTCTTTTAATTCTTCAGCCAAACCAATAGTTAAATCTTCAACCGCTTTCTTGGAAACAAAGTAAGGCAACCAACCTTTAGCTCCATTTTCAAACGTTCCAGAGATATTGATTATTTTGCCACCTTTAGGCATTAAAGGAATAAAGGCATGAGCTAGTAAAGTAGGTGCCGTCAGCCAAACAGCATAAGTATCAAGAATCACTTCTCTAGAGAATGACTCAAAATCTTTTTCAGCATACACCTCATCTTTGCCATGCCAAATGCCGGCCACATTGACCAGAATATCTACTTTGTCAGTTCGCTGTTTTATAGAGGCAATCAATGCTTCAAGGGAATCTAACTTGGTGAAATCACCGATGAACACTTCTGCCTGGCCACCATTTTGAGCAATCAAGGTCTTGGTTTTGAGAAGTTTGTCTTGAGTGCGACCAGCCAGGGCAATAAATACGCCTTCTTTAGCCAGTGCAAGAGCTATGGCTCTACCTATTCCTGTTGATGATCCTGTGACGATTGCAAATTTATTTTTCATAAACTTTTAATGACTGAGATTAATGTCTCTAGCCCCTCTTTAAGTTGGTCTTCAGAAATCGTAAGGGGTGGCATAATCTGAATACAGTCTCCCGCATCGGCTAAATGAAGCCCTTTTTCAAAACATCGATCTACAATTACGGTCGAAAGTTCACTGTTGTCTTCACCTTCTTTATTATCAGAGCTAATGTCAAAAGCTATTTCCAACCCCAAGCCTCTCAAGTTTTGCATATTCTTATCGTCAGACAACTGTTTTTCGAGCTCAGCTTTTACCAGTTTCCCTTTTCTATCTGCTTCTTCCCAAACTTTATCTCTTTGGTGAATCTCGAGATTTTTCAATGCAGCAGCACAAGCAAGTGGATTCCAACCGAATGTAGAGGTAGGTTTAAAGGCTCCGGCATATTCTTCGACCATTTTACCCTTAGTCACTACAGCTCCGATCGCTCCTGCACCGTTAGATATTCCTTTTGCCAATGTAACAATGTCCGGTATAACTTCCTCATGTTCAATTCCGAATAGCTTCCCTGTGCGACTGAACCCCGTTCCTACTTCATCGACAACCAGTAGTGTTCCATATTTCTGAGTAAGTTCTCTGACAGCAGTAAGATATCCTTTGGGAGCTTGTAGCATTGAACCCCAACCGGTGATCAACCCTGGTTCAGTAAATACTGCTGCAACTTTTTCAGTTTTCAGATGCTTCTCAAGCTCGGTTAAAAACTTCTCTAGAGTTTTTTCCTCAGGTTGTTCTGCAAAAGCATTGGGGTAATCCATCTGTATAAATTCAGGAACCAGTGGAGCAATTTGTTTTACATAGGCAGGAACGAAGCCTAAGGCCAAAGTGCCAAATGACTGACCATGATAAGTATGAGCAAAACTAACTATTTGAGATCTTCCCGTAACAGCACGGGCAATCTTTAAAGCCATTTCGTTAGCTTCTGTGCCACCGGTAGCTCGACAAACAACATCTAGTTCTTCAGGAAAAGCGTCAGTCAATTTTTTAGCATATTTCGACTGTACTTCATCTGCGGTCCACATTGGAGCGTAGACATTTTTATGAGCCTGGTCAGAAACAGCCTTGTTTACTTCCGGATTATTCCATCCCAAGTTGGTAGTATTCCAACCACTACTAAAATCAATATATTGTTTCCCTTCTTTGTCCCAAAGCAAGGATCCTTCAGCTTTTGCTAAATCAAATCTCCAATCTACTACTGGGTTATATACAATATTGTGTTTAATCATTTTTAGCCTTAAAACTCTTTATTTTAACTAACTGTAGTGTAACAAAAGTAACCCTTTCTTACCAGAGAATTATTACTACTTGTCTTCACTCCTTAACATAAATCACCACAAAGTTTATTGAGATAAACATAAGACTCCGGCTAGGCTGAACATAGTTAATTCATTTTTGAATACCTATGTCACAGTCGCAATATAACTCTACCCATTATTTGACCAGTGATCTTGCATTGGTCACCACCCTCTCTCTTAAGTTTCCCATTGAAGATATTGATAGGTCCAATCCCCGCAAGGCAGTCTTTGTTTTTCGCAGGTGTCCTGAACTGGAAGATTTAGCTGATCAGTTTTTCTCTAACCAACTTCAGATTTCTCCCCAGGTTTTCTTTAACCAATTGCGCGACGTTAAGAATCGCTTATATGCGGAAAAACGACCATGGTAAGCCAACAACTATTACTCGAGCTGAAGAAAATTATTGAAGAAGACTACGGAATCGAACTGATCTTGGCTGAAGTAATGGAAGTGGCAACAACCCTGGTCCAGTTTGCAGAAACGGCCATGAAGATTGAAACCGAAACCAATAGCTCTTAAGAAGCTTGGTCAATAAATGAAAATGAAAATGTCAAAACAGAAACCACCGGCAGACAATCTGTACCTCCAAATTTGGAGAAATCCTATTTTCAAGGAACTTCTTTTGGCGCAGATCACTGCCGACCAATGGCATACCTTCACTGCCTTAGCGGTATTCATGAACAAAAAGGGCGAGTGTTACCCCTCTCAGAGCAAACTCAAGCAACTCCTTGGTTTAAGCAGTGTGGCCAGCAGCGTCAGCCGGAGAATTGCTTCATTAGAGAAAGCATGTTTTGAAGGCGAGCCTTTAATCAAAGTCTTTCGTAAGAAGAAGGACAAGGTTAAAGGTAAATTTCTCTTTGCCAGTAATGGCTACCAGCTCAACCAAAACATCATCACTATCTTCGCTCCGCATGACACCATCATCATACGGAGGCAACAACAATTGGAGGATCTTAATGCAAACAAGGCTAAACTCGCCAATTCATTGCACATCAATGCGTCACGGAAAGACGATAAACAAACTAGAAGGAGTTTTTAACAAAAAATTTAACGAAAACGGCGCCGTTTATGAAAAACAAACAACTCAACCCTATGCAAAAACTGTACGAGAACTGGACAGAAGAGCAGATAAGGAAGTTTGGTCAATTCCTGGTCAAAACTTGGTCAGCTTTTTATGTAGGGCAGAAGGTGGGCAAAATGAGAGCGGATTTTGAGGATTTTCAGGCTAAACAGAGTGTACAAAAGGTGGACAGAAATGGGACGGAAAACCTGCGTCAACTCTTCGTCAAAGTTGCGCCAATTAAGGTTCACCGGCGCTTCACTGAAACTTCACCGGATTTTAGAACTCTTAGCCTGGAGACCCTTCGGTATGGTGACGGTGAAACGTCGGTGGTTTTGAACACATTTCTCCTGCTTCCGTGTATAGCCCAGTATATGCGGAATGTCCTGATTCAATTTGATATTCCCTCGAGTTACCTATATGTTGTTGTCTTGAAAAAGCTCTGCCTATGAAAAGCGTTATATTTTGCCGAGTCTCCAGCAAAGAACAAGAAGAAACGGGCTACTCCCTCCCTGCTCAGGAGAAGTTCCTCAGGGAATATGGCGACAAGCAAGGACTGGAAGTCAAAAAAGTCTTTGCTATCTCTGAATCAGCCGCAGGCAAAAGCCAACGCAAGGTCTTTGAGGAGATGATCACCTATGTCAGGAAGCACAATATCTGTGCCATCATTGTCGAAACCACTGACCGCTTGACCAGAAACTTCTCTGATGTGCCCACCATTGACCAATGGATTACTGAAAGCGAAAATCACCAAATCCACTTAGCCAAAGAAGCCTGTGTCCTGCACAACTCCTCTCGCTCCCACGAATGGTTTATGTGGCGAGTCAAGGTAGCAACAGCCGAGTACTACGTCAGACTCCTTTCCGAAAACGTTAAGAAGGGACAAAAAGAAAAGCTGGCTCAAGGCTGGCTACCCACCAGACCACCACTAGGCTACAAAACCGTGGGCGAAACCGGCCACAAGATCCACATCGTTGATGAGGGAGCATCCAAGCTGGTGATCAAAATGTTTGAACTCTACGCTTCCGGCGACTATTCCATCAAGAAGCTGGCCAACACCATGTACAAAGAAGGCATGAGATCGCCTCAGGGCAACAAGCTGGCAGTCAGCCGAACTCACTCCCTGCTACGCGATCCTTTCTACATGGGTAAGATTAGATGGAATGATGAAATTTACGAAGGCAAACAGGAGCCTTTAATCAGCAAAGAGGTATTCGACAAAGTTCAGAAGCTACTCAAAAGCAAAACCACACCCACTTATATGAAACACAGTTATTTATTCAAAGGTTTAATCCGCTGCGCTACCTGTAAAGGGCTGATCACTTGGGAACTTCACCGAGGTCATCGCTATGGTCACTGCAACCACTACAACAAATGTCCCCAGAAAACATGGGTTAAAGAACCCGGGACCGAAGAACAGCTCTTGGCTGGCTTTGAGAATCTTCGTATCAAAAATAAACGAATCACCGAATGGCTCAAGAAGGCGCTCAAAGAAAGCCATCAGGACGAAGTCCAGTATCACAACAGCACCGTGGGCGAGCTGGAAACACGCTACGAGGCGGTTAGCAGGCGAATGGACAAGTTATACGATGACAAACTCGATGAAAAAATCACCCAGGAATTTTATAACCGCAAATTCAAGCAGTACTCCAAAGAAAAAGACGAACTGACCGAAACTATCAAAAGACACTCTACCGCCAGCACCGGCTACTTAAACCTCGGCATCAATCTCTATGAGCTCTCCCAAAGAGCCAAAGAAATCTATTTGACCGCCAAAAAGAAGGAGATGTTGGACGAACAACGCGCCCTGATCAGGTTAGTTTTCAAGAAACTGATTTTAGATGAAGGCAAACTCTCTTGGGAATACTCCCGAGCCTTTAAGATCCTGTCTGAGGCAGTAAGTAAGACAAATTGTTCTAAAGTGGAAAATTTGGAGGGTTTGGAAAAAGAAACTTTCGAACATCAAGAATTATCCGACAGTTCAATCAAAAAGGATGCTTTGCACCCTAAGCATCCCATCTGGCTCCCCGGGCTGGACTCGAACCAGCAACCTTGAAGTTAACAGCTTCCTGCTCCGCCATTGAGCTACCGGGGATTTATTTGTTAATTAACTTGGCTATTCTAGCAAGCTTAAGGACAAAACGCCAGCACTCCAGCTAAGTATTTTCCTAAATTCTACACAAAACTCTCACCCACCATCTCCTCTGGGATTTCCAGCCCTAAAATCTTCAACATCGTTGGCGCAATATCAATCAGACTCCCATTCTGATGAGCCAACTCTTGATATTGATTTGAAACCATAATTAATGGCACTGGATTCGTGCTATGAGAAGTGATCATCTGTGGCTCACTACCATCAGTAGGCTCAGTCAGCATTTCTTCTGCATTGCCATGGTCAGCAGTGATAAAAACTGTAAAACCGTGCTCTAATGCTGCTGGCACAATTTTTCCCAAAGCTTGATCAACTGCCTCGCATCCTTTAATTGCGGCAGGAATATTGCCGGTGTGACCAACCATATCGGCATTACAAAGATTTGTAAAAATTGCTGAGTGATCACCATTTCTAATGTTTTCCACAATCTTATCAGCGATATCAGGCGCTCTCATTTCTGGTCGCTCATCATGAGTCGCAATATCACTGTAAGAGTCAAACATAAACCTATCCTCACCGGGATCGGCGTCATTATGTTTACAATTTAAAAAAAATGTCATGTGATTAAATTTTTCTGTTTCAGTAATATGGAGTTGTTTTAATCCAGCTTGAGAAATAATTTTTCCCAAATAAACATCTACTTCATCTTGCGGAAAGATCACCTCTACTTTTGAGTCATACTCATCAGAGTAGAGAGTCATGGTAGCGATTAATAAATTCTCTGGTCTCTGCTCAATAAATTTTTCTACAATCTGCTTTGGCCTATCGCTACGGAAGTTAACAGTAATAAAAGCATCATTGGCACTTACCTTAACTGGCTCACCAACTACTACTGGCTTAATAAACTCATCGGTCACACCAGCATCATAACTAGCTTGAACTGCTTGTGTACTATTAGTAAAATTTTCTCCTTGACCAGCTGTATATAACTTAAAAGCTTGATCAGTGCGGTCCCAATTTTTATCCCTATCCATCGCATAATAACGCCCTACAATTGAAACCACCCTACCGATACCAATTCTGGCTAAATTATTTTCCAGCTCTTCCACAAATCTGACGCCACTGGTGGGGGAAGTATCTCGCCCATCAGTCACTACGTGCAAATAAACTTTAGTTAAGCCGGCATTAGCAGCTGCTTTGACTGTCGCCACCGCATGCCTGATGTGAGAATGCACCCCACCGTCACTAATTAATCCCCACACATGTAAGGCGCTATTGTGCTGTTTAACATGCTTAAAAGTTTTTAATAAATTTTCATTTTCATAAAAAGAGCCATCTTCAATCGCCTTAGTTATTCTGACTAAATCTTGATTAATTACTTTACCTGCACCAATTGTAAAATGATTTACTTCAGATGTACCCATTTGTCCCATGGGCAAACCAACAGCTTCTCCAGATACATCCAGCTGTGTGTGAGGATATTTAGCTAACAAACTATCATAAAAAGGAGTATTGGCCTGAGTAATAGCATTACCTGGATAATCATGTTTAATACCCCAGCCGTCCATCACAACCAACATCACTTTAGGTTTTTCATTACTCATAAAAATCCTTATCTTCTTTATCTTTTGAATGGGAATTTTGCCATTTGAGCTCTATCGCCCAATTGAGCTTCAATCCTCATCAATTGATTATACTTACTAATCCTTTCTGACCTAGAAAGAGAACCTGTTTTAATTTGGCCAGTCCCAGCACCAACCACAAAATCAGCGATAAAAGGATCTTCTGTTTCACCAGATCGATGCGAGACTACTGCAGTCATTCCATTTTCTAAGGCAAGCTTCATTGTAGAAATTGTTTCAGTCACAGTCCCGATCTGATTAAGCTTAATCAAAATCGAATTAGCAGCTTTAAGCTCAATTCCTTTTTGTAAAAATTTAGCATTAGTCACAAACAAATCATCGCCCACAATCTGAACTTTATCTCCCATTTTTTTCATCTGAAGCGCAAAACCAGCCCAATCATCTTCGGCCAAACCATCTTCAATCGAAACAATTGGATATTTTTCTACCCATTGTTCATATCGCTCTACAAGTTCTTCGCTAGTTAAAGCTTTGCCTTCTGTCTTCAATTGATACTTGCCATCTTCATAAATTTCAGTGGCTGCAGGATCAAGCGCAATACAAATCTCTTCTCCTGGTTTATAGCCAGCTTGTTTGATTGCTTGCACAATTAAATCTAGCGGAGCTTCGTTGGAACCTAGAGAAGGAGCATAGCCACCTTCATCGCCAACTGTAGTTTGAAAACCTTGAGCCTTTAAAATTTTACCCAGAGTATGAAATACTTCCGCTCCCCAACGAACCGCCTCGGTAATCGATGGAGCTCCAACCGGCATAATCATAAACTCTTGCATATCAGCTGAACCCACAGCATGCTTGCCACCATTTAGAACATTCATCATCGGAATTGGCAAAGTAAACTTACTAGTATCATGACCAAATAAACTAGCTATATATTCATAAGTTTCTTGATTTTTAACCATGGCGGCGGCTTTGACTGCTGCCATTGATACTGATAGAATTGTATTAGCACCTAGTTTACTTTTCGTTTCTGTACCGTCTAACTCTAACATTTTTTTATCTAATAATACTTGATCGGTAACATCCATACCCTTGACTGCTGGAGCAATAATTTCATTCACATTTTTAACTGCTTGTCGTACACCCTTACCATCGTAACGGCTACCGCCATCACGCAACTCCAAAGCTTCATTGGAACCAGTAGAAGCACCAGAAGGTACAGCAGCTCTAGCTTTAAAACCATTCTCCAAAATTATTTTTGTTTCTACAGTAGGATTTCCTCTAGAATCTAAAATTTCTAAAGCAAATATACTAGCAATTTTCATAAATCACTCCTCCTAATATTAACCAATATAGAAAGTATACCTTAATCCAAAAAATCTTGTAGTTTCTTACGCTTAGATGGATGTTTAAGCTTACGTAGTGCTTTAGCTTCAATTTGACGGATACGCTCACGAGTGACGCCAAACTTGCGTCCCACTTCTTCCAGAGTCATCATTTTATTGTCATTAAGCCCAAATCTCATCCGGAGTACCTTAGCTTCGCGATCAGATAAAGCATCAAGAACTTCTTCTACATTTTCCTTAAGCATCTGATCAGTAGTGACTTCATAAGGAGATTTTTGTTTTTCGTCTTCAATAAAATCACCTAAAGTACTATCGTCATCACTGTCACCAACTGGTGATTCTAGAGAAGTAGTATTTTGTGCCACTTTAAAAATCTCACGAACCTTATCGGCATCCATCTCCATGAGCTCACCAATTTCTTCTGGGGTAGGCTCACGACCAAGCTCCTGCATTAACCTGCGTGAAGTGCGCATCAGTTTATTGATCGTCTCCACCATGTGAACTGGAATCCTGATTGTACGAGCTTGATCAGCAATCGAGCGAGTGATAGCCTGACGAATCCACCAGGTAGCATAAGTAGAAAACTTAAAACCCTTGGTCCAGTCAAATTTCTCGACTGCTCTAATTAAGCCTTTATTGCCCTCTTGGATTAGATCTAAAAAGGTCATGCCACGACCAATGTATTTCTTGGCAATAGAAACTACCAATCTCAAGTTAGAATCAATTAATTTCTGTTTAGCTGAAGCACTCTCTTTTTCTACTTCCTGAGCCAAACGAATTTCATCTTCACGATTTAAAAGAGGAATCCGGCCTATCTCTTTAAGATACATCCGGACTGGATCAGACACTCCAGATCCATCAAGAGAGGATAGTTCTTCTAGCTCACGAGTTAATTCAGTCACACCACCCGCATCATCATCCTGTGTAGTTGAATCAAAAATATCCACGCCTTTAGCTAGAATGACACCATAAAAATCATCTAGAGCTTGCAAATACTCCTCGGGTTCAATAAAAGCATTCAAGACTTCATCCTGAGTAATGTAACCTCTGGATTTTGCAACTTTAATCAGTTTTTTAATATCATCCTGAAGAGCTTGAGATAATTTGGGGTTAGTTGTCTTTTTTTTAGCCATAAAGATGAGGTATTATATCCCTCTAAGTATCATTGTATCAACCACTCGTTTCACTGCAGTCATATAGGTCGCCATTCTACCTGATACTTGTTTATTTTCTTTCATCTGCCACATTTGTTCAAATGCATCTTCCATTAATGGCTGAAGTTTGGCAACTACTTCTTTTTTAGTCCAGTAGTATCCTTGAAGATTCTGCGCCCATTCAAAATAAGAAACAGTCACTCCACCAGCATTTGCCAATACATCTGGAACTAAAATAATTCCTTTATCAGCTAAAATTTGATCAGCCTCCGGAGTAGTAGGACCATTAGCCATTTCAATAATTGCTTTGGCTTTAATTTGAGACGCGTTATCTTTAGTAATTATATTTTCTAAAGCTGCTGGCACTAAAATATCTACTTCTAACTCCAATAGCTCTTCATTAGTAATTGACTTACCTCCGCTAATATCGCACTTGCCATCTACGCAAAAACATTCACTAAGATGACCGTGTTTTTGTTTGCACTCTAGAGTTTTAACTGGATCAAGACCTGCTTCAACAAAAATACCGCCCTTAGAGTCAGAAACTGATACTACTTTGTAGCCAGCTTTATGGGCATGATAAGCAAACCAATAGCCAACATTTCCAAAACCCTGGATGGCAATCGTCACATCTTGCTTGCGGGTTAAGCCCAGTTTTTCTACCAGTTTTTCCAAAACAAAAAACCCACCTAGGCCAGTAGCTTCTGTGCGACCAGATGATCCACCTAAATTTAGTGGCTTGCCAGTAAAGGTAGCTAAAGGATTTTCTTGAAGTGGTCGATTGTTTTCTTTAAGATAATCCTCATATGCATCTACCATCCACGCCATAATTTGAGGGGTGGTATTTACATCTGGAGCAGGAACATCAACCCATGGTCCAATATAATCTGCAATAAACTGCACGTAAGCTCGGCTTAATTTTTCTAGTTCTACGTTGGAAAGTTTTTTAGGATCAACAATTACTCCGCCTTTACTGCCACCATAGGGAATATTTGTAACAGCACACTTCCAGGTCATCCAAGTAGAAAGTGCCAGTACTTCCTCTTTAGTCACGCCTGGATGAAACCGAATCCCACCCTTATATGGTCCACGGGCATTATTATGTTGAGATCTAAAAGCCGTAAATTTTTTTGTGCTGTTATCATCCATTTTAACTTCTATTTCACCCTCAATGACTCGATCTGGGTATTTAAGCTGGTTAATTGCGCGTTTAAATTCTGGTGAGTCTTTATAGTGATCTTTTAATAAGCTTGCTACCTGCTCTAGTTGATGCACTGCTTGTTGATGAGGATTCATATTCTGTCTGACCTTTCTTAATTTTTATTATTATATCCAGTAATTTTTATTTCTCCAACCATCGCTCTGCATCTAAGGCTGCTTGACAGCCCATCCCGGCAGAGGTAATTGCTTGCTTATATCTATGATCCACTACATCTCCGGCAGCAAATACACCATCGATGGATGTAGCTGTTACTGCTGGATAGCTTAATTTGGTTTTTATAAACCCTTTTTCGTCTAAATCAAGTTGATCTTTAAAAATCGCTGTGACTGGCTTATGCCCAATGGCTAAAAACACGCCACTAGTTTCTATTTCTTGAGTTTGATCAGTTTTATTATTAAAAATTTCTACTCTTTCTACTAGTTTGTCTCCCAGAACTTTCTTTAACTCACTATTCCATAAAATTTCTACTTTTTCTGCATTCATCACTCTCTCGGCCATAACTTTAGAAGCACGCAACTTATCCCGACGATGAACTAAATAGACTTTACTGGCAAACTTAGTCAAAGCCATAGCATCTTCAATGGCTGCATCTCCGCCACCAATTACCATTGCCACTTTTTCTCTATAAAATGGAGCATCGCAAACAGCACAAGTAGCCACTCCTTTACCAAGAAATTCTTTTTCTCCTGGGACACCAGACATAATGCCAGCTGCTCCAGTAGCTACGATCACAGTTTCTGCCTCAAATAGCTCATCACCTACCCAGATTTTTTTTAACTCTCCAGAAAAATCTACCTGAGTTACTTTTTTATCTATTATCTCTACCCCAAACTTAACAGCTTGTTTCCTCATTTCTGTCATCAACTCTGGGCCCATTACTCCGGACTCTGTCCCTGGCCAATTTTCTACTAAAGTAGTATTCATTAGCTGGCCACCGGGCTTATCTCCAGCAAACAAAATTGGTTTAAGTTTAGCTCTAGAGCTATAAATACCGGCTGTGTATCCAGCTGGACCAGAACCAATAATAGCTACTTTAACGTGCTCCATTATCTACTCCTCTGCCTCATCCTTTAAATTTCTTTCAATCATCTGGCGAAAACCATCCTCACCAGGGAAACCAATAGTGCGATCAACTTCTTCACCATTTTTAAATATAATTGCTGTAGGAAGACTCATGACTCCGTACTGCTGTGCTGTTTGCTTGCTCTCATCAACATCAAGCTTGGCAATAATTATTTTATCTCGATATTCATCGGCCAATTTATCTACAACTGGAGCCGCCATATTACAAGACCCGCACCACATAGCAAAAAAGTCTACAAATACTAGCAATCCTTTTTCATTGCTCAGTGTAGCTTCAAAATTATTAGCTGTTAAATGAACAGCTCCAGTCTGTTTTTTATTATCTTCTGACATATTTACCTTTTTTTAATTAATGTCTAAAAACTTCTTTTAATATATCATCTAAATCATTAAAACGCTTGGGTTACTTTAGCTTAGACCTAAGTATAACTATTTTTTCTAATAGATCTGTTTGAAGCTGTTCCTCGCCACTTGTTTTTTCATATTTATTATCTATTTTGTCTAATTCTTTAGTAATTTGTGAAATCTGCCCCTGAATAAAAAGCCTTTTAAGCTCAGGGAAAATTTTATTCCATTCTTTGTTTAAATCAATTTCATCAGCGGTTTTTGCGTACTTTGGCTGAAGGTAAAGATCTAACACTAACTGTTGTAAATCTTCTGGTAAAAATTTATTAAAAGTTTCTAAACAATAGGAGGGTTTAAAATCAAGTAATTTTTTAAAAAGCAATTGGTGGGTTTTATTTTGAAAAACAATCTCACCAAGCTGTGTAGTTCGTTTTTTTATTTCATCTGGCTTACTTCGTAGCAACAGAAACCAACCATATTTTTCAAGTTTTTGTTGATATGTTTGCACGGGCTGATCCGTCTTAAGTTTGATTTGATCATCCTGCTTTTTTCTACCTATTTTACTCTTTTTTCTTTCAGAAATTTGCTTAATGTCCTGAGCCACTAGACTTTGTTTTACCCCTAAAAGCTTAGCCAACTCTTTAAGATAATAGTCTTTTTCTACTTCATGGCTAATTCCATTTATAATTTCTGCTAATTGTTTGACAATTTTATTCTTACCCCCTGGTGTTTTAGGGTCATACTCAGCTACTGCCACTTCTATTAAAAATTGATAAACTGAAACAGAGTTTTTAACTAATTGTCTCCATAACTTAGGATTTTCACGAGCAACATCATCAGGATCTCTTTTTTCATCTTGATTAAACTCACCAAGCTTAATCACCCTTAACTCCAGATCAACTTCTTGAGCAATTGGGATAGCGCGCTTAGTAGCCTCAATGCCAGCTGCATCCATATCCAAAGCAAATAAAACTTTACTAGCCACACGCTTAATAAGCTTAGCGTGCGCAGGGGTAAAAGCCGAACCCTTAATAGCCACAACATGATTTACATGAGCTTGAGTAGAAGAAATAACATCAAATTCACCCTCGGTAATAATAATTTCATTCTTTTTGCGAATAAACTGCAATAGCTCATTGTAGCCATAGAGCAATTCCGACTTGTGGTAAAGACGTGTTTCTGGGGTGTTAATGTATTTAGCTTCTTTGGCATCGGCTTCTAAGCTCCGGCCAGAAAAACCCACTACCTGCCCCCGATTATTTTTAAGTGGAAACATGACTCTATCACGAAAGCGATCATAATAACGACCCTTTCGTTTAATCACCAAGCCAGCCTCAACTAGTTTATCTAAATCATATTTCTTTTTATGATGCAAATATTTAATTAATCCATCCCATGCCGGCAGAGAATAACCCAATTGAAATAACTTTAATGAATCTTTTGTAGTGCCACGCTGTTGATGATAATCTCTGGCTTTTTGACCAGTCTTATGTTCAGTTAATAAATAATGATAATATTCCTTAGCTAGATTAAGAACTTCTAGCAATTGATCTCGCTGTTGATCTGCAGCAGATGGTTTGTACTCTGCAAGAGTGATCCCGCCCCTATCTGCTAAGTATCGCAAAGCCTCGCTAAAAGTCATCCCCTCATATTTTTCTAAAAAATTAAACACATCGCCGGTTTCTCCACAGCCAAAACACTTGTAACGCTGCATTTCTTCACTCACAAAAAATGAAGGGGTTTTCTCTCCATGAAAAGGACACAGACCACGCCAGTTACGACCAGAATTTTTAAGCTCAACGCGTTCATTGATGATCTCAACAATACTACTGGCGTCTTTAATTTGTGTGACTTGGGACATGTAGCTCTATTTTACTATAGATAATCTATTTTTTAGTTTATAATAAAAATATGGTTAATGACTCTAAAAAACAAAACCATCAACGCTTTAAAACTCCTTTTGGTCAGTACTTTAGATATTTAGATAAAATTGATCGAGGCAAGCGTTACTCTAAAGAGTTTGGCTCAATTATGATCTTGTCTATCTTAGAAGAGGTTGGCGAAATGGCTAGAGCTTATCTAGCTAAACATGGTCATAAAAAATCTAATTTAGCTGCTCAACAAGATGAAACTTATGAGCAGGAATTAGGCGATATTCTGATTACAATTTTACGCTTTGCACGGGTGAAAAAAATTGATTTACATGAGAGATTAATGTACTCACTAAAAAAGATTGAGAAACGCCGCCTAAAACCAAAGCAGTGATCTCTAAAATATCTCAACCTTGGTACCTAAAAATAAGTTAAATTATGGTGAAGAAAATACTGATCATGGCACTTGGCTAAACATGACTATTCGGGAAGGGAAAAATCGGCAGGTGAGACGAATGATGGAGCGGGTTGGATATGAAACAATCAGATTGATCAGGACTGAGTTTGGACCGTATTTATTGAGTGAGCTGGAGGGCAAGAGTTGGATCGAGGTGGAAAAGAGGTAATCGTTTCTCTACTACTTCATTTTGTAAAAGCTCCATAAACCTTACTGTCAGTATAGGTAAACGTTGCTGCCCTAGACTTAGGAGCTAATTTTTGAGCAAAATAAGCATCAAATCCTCTAAAATATGATTCTAAAGTATTTACAATTTCTTCCCTATTTTCATCACTGCCAGAGAGAATTGTTACTTTATTGTCTCCATCAGCTATTTCTATTTTTACTTTATAAGTTTCGCTATTTAAAACAACAGGTGTTTGCACCACAAGTTTTCCTTCATCTACTGAAATTTCTGGATTACCTATCTGAATATCGTCATCTCCGATTTCTGAGCTTTGTCCAATTCTTCCAGAATGGAAAAAATCAGTCATTACAGTCATTACATCATCCAAAGAAATTTCTTTTTTTTCTCCGTCATAGGTTGTCATAAATTTAATTTCATCACTAGGAATTGTTTCACTCATTTTTCCCTTTCGATATATAAATATTTTGTTGAAATCATAAGCAAATATAGCACGAACACACATAGATATCTCTATAAATAAATTATTCTTTATAATTATTTGCTAAATCTTTTTTTTGACTGCGCGTAAGTTTTTTTATTTCACATTCTCGTTTTAAAGCTATAGAGTGATTGCTGTATTTCTCGCAGTAAACTAGACTAACTGGACCGCGAGATCTAGTGTACTTGGCTCCCTTGCCTAGATTGTGTTGCTCAACGCGGTGATTGAGATCATTACTAATGCCAGTGTAATAAGTGCCATCTTTGCACTCAACAATGTAGACAAACCAATCTTGTTTTAATTTTTCTAAAATATTCACGCTCTCGATATTTAGCTTAGAAAATGCAAACCATTTTTTACCCAAATCTTTTAAAGAAGCACCGAAATGGTAAAAAAATTTCTGGTCAATTATTAAAAATCTATCATGAGCCTTGCTAAATTTGTGTATTTTAATGGGCTCGTATTGCTGATTGTGTTTTTTTAAATCTAGTTTCAAAATTTGAGATATTTTATTTGTATAAATAGTAGCTTTCACGCCCTTTTTCCTTTTTACAAAAAGCTGTAAAACAGTTTCATCTATAAAGTTATCAACTAATATAATACGCTTTGTGCTAATTAATTATACAGCTAAATTGGCAAGAGCTAGCTTTGGTCTTCCTAAGATTAAATTAATTACTTGACCCATGGTATGAGCAGTCATTTTGGCTGCTACCCTAGT
>JAHJBU010000076.1 GCA_018813375.1 Patescibacteria group bacterium | reverse complement strand
TAACTTTCCAAAAGAAAGTAGTGTTTTTATTTAAAATTTAAAGGAATTTATGACTGTCCAGACACAAACCCCTTCAACTTCTCCAACTTCTTTGGCCTCTGCGGCTTCATTAGATTCGGCTCAAGACAAAAGCTCTTATGTAGATAGCTATCAGCCGCCAGCACCACAGGCTTCAATATCGCAGTCGCCAAAACCATATACTCCAGCACCACAGGCTTCAATGCCACCAAAACCACAAGATACTTCCCCAGCTACCACAAAATCAGATCAAGATTCTCAATCACTCCATGATCAAAATATTTTCTTTTTACTTGGAGTAAAAGACGGCACAGATGAAGAAAAAGAAGCATTTTTAGATGAGCTTCAACAAGTAATCTGGGAGGATTTTTTGGAAAGTGACGTTAAATTACTAATCACTGCTGAGGAAATGATCAAGCTTAGGGAAATGATGGCCAAAGGTGACGGTCAAGCAGAACAAGAAGAAATGATTGTTTATTTAGAAAAACTGATTCCTGATTTAGAAGAAATAATGTTAGAAAAAGCTCTTGAACTTAAATCAGATCTATTTAAAGAACGTATTGCTGGTATGCGTGAATATCACCTTGGCAATCAAGCAGCGTTAGACAATATAGATGAGGCTAAAAAATTAATTGATCAGACACAGTGGAAAAAAGCTGCTGAAATTCTTAACGCTGTCGTAGTTTAACTTTTTATAACTCCTTTATGCTAGACTCTTCTGTATGAGTCGGTTTAATAGCTTATTATCCAATGCTAATTTGTTTGTTAGAAGTCTAAAACCTCAGCTAAGCCTAGATTTTGGTTCTAGTTATACTCGGGTGATGATTGATCAAAAAATCGTTTGGCACCAGCCAACTTTATTAGCGTGGCACAGTCATAATCATCATGTAGTTGCTATCGGTGACAGAGCAAATAATTTAATAGGAAAAACTCCACAATACATCCAGTTGGTTTCGCCAGTTCGGCAAGGAGTAATAGTTGAGTTAGACTCAGCCAAATTTTATCTTAAGGTCATGGTAAATCAGTTACGTCAAGCAAAAAAACTCAACCAATGGCTGCCAGCTAAGTGTAGATTATCTGTGCCAGCTAGTAGCTCGCCATTAGAGCTAGAGCAATTTCAAGAAAGTTTAAATCAAGCTGGAATAAAAGTCGAGCAGCTAGTCAATAAAACCAAGGCGGTGGTTGCTTTGAAAGAATTAGCTCAAATTAACCAAACTCATGGCGTGATTGATCTAGGAGCTCAGACTGTTGATGTGGGAATTTTCGTAGGGCAAGAATTAATTAAGGCAGTTACACTAACCACTGTTAATGGCGATGATTTCACTCGGGTAGTTATAGAACAAGCCTTGGCTGAGTACGATCTGGTGATTGGTTGGGCTGTAGCTAGAGAAGTTAAACATCAATTAGGATCTGTAATGAACTTAAAAACCGATAAACTTGAGGTGATGACGGTAAGAGGTAAGCATGCTAAGTCTCATTTGGTAACGGCAGTTAGAGTTCAATCATCTAGTTTTCAGGTCAAGTTTCAACAATTAGCTAAAGTTTTAATTAGTGAGCTGGCAGAAGTGATTAATGAGCTTCCAGCTGAAGTAGCAACTCAATTGCAAGAGCAGGGTTTTTATTTGATTGGTGGCAGTAGTCAGTTGCGAGGCTGGTCAATGGTTTTGCAAGAGGCCTTGGGCATGCCATTTATTTTGTCTAAATCACCACAGATTGATCTAGTAAGGGGGTTGGCTAGTGTTAAATAATCGTTCTTCGTTTTTTACTGAGTTTTTTTATATAATAACTTTAGTTGTGGTAGTTTTTTTGGGGGAGTGGTTAGGGGTGGTTAGGCCTTTAACTTCTGCACTAGAGCGTTTCTCTCAACCTGTTTTAATTAGAATGAGTCATTTGGCTATGGTAATAAACCAACCAGTTGCTTATGTACAAAAAAGTTTCCACGCCGCCCGTCGAGTGCAAGATTTAGAAAAAGAGTATAGCTATGCTTTGGCTACTATTTCTAGGCTGGAGTATGTTGAGCAAGAAAATCAGGAATTAAGACACATCTTAGAAACACAAGAAAGACGCAAATCAGCTATTGTTGCTAGTAAAGTAATTTCTTATGGGTTGCCAAGTGTAAGCGTGGGTCAAGTTGAGGGGATTTCTCCGGGTCAGAGCGTGTTAGCAGCTCAGACATTAATAGGTTTAACTAAAATAATTTCAACACATCAGTCGCAAGTAAATTTGTTAGCTCAAAATGTTACTAATCCTATTTTGGCTAAAACCGAGTCTGGAGTGGAAGGAATAGTGATTGGAGATGGAAAAAGGATTCTTTTAACAGAGGTGCCAAAAGATGCTGAGTTAACTGTAGGAGAACGAGTAGTAACTATTGGTCAAGAATTGATTCAACCTCGATTATTAATTGGTCAAGTTAAAGAAGTGATTGATCGACCATCTGCACCAATTAAGCAAGCGATTATTGAACAGTTAGTTAGTTTTTATGAAGTGTCAATTTTGGAGGTATTATAGTGATTGATTGGGGACGTTGGTTACTGCGAGTCTTAATAGTTATCCTAGTGGTATTGGTGGAGAGAGTGGTAGGCATTCCAATGTTGTCAATTTTATTGACCAGTTTATTTTGCTCTCGATTAAATAAATTTTGGTGCTACGGGCTAATGTTGTTTTCCGGATTAGTTATTGCGTCGTTGTTTATGATTTCATTATCAAAAGTCATGATTATTTTAGGACTAAGTTTTTTATGGTTCAAACATGGTAGAGGTTTAGTTGCGAGTCAGTTTGTCAGGCTTGTTATAGCTGGAGTTTTAGGGGCCATTGCCGTAGTGATTCTTAGTGGCGCTTTATGGCAGTGGAAATATTTAGTTCATGTATTAATAGTGATTTTGGTTAGCTTTTTGGGTTTAAAACGACATAAATTTAATTTATGAATAAACTTTATGAACAAATTTTATGAACAATCGAGGAATAAATTTTTCTAAACAATTATATTTTCGATCTAGTTGGTTAGTATTAGGCTTAGTTTTTTTTCTGTTAATTATCATCGTAAGATTGGTCGATATTCAGCTATTTAGGGGAAGCTTTTTTTTAGAGTTAGCTGATGACAATCGATACTTTGAGATCCGAATTCCTGCAGAAAGGGGAGTTTTTTTTGATCGATATAATCAGGCTTTAACATGGAATCAGCGCACTTATCTTCAAGTAGAAGACACCACTGCTATTTATGCACCAGCTCGCTCCATCTCTAGGCAGCAGGCGTTGAGGCTTTTGGCTACTGATAGCGCACAAGTCAAGTATGGGATAGAAAGACACTATAGTTTTCCTAAATCAATAGCTCATGTGCTGGGGTATGTTGGGCCAGTGACGTTGGAAAATTTATTAAATGATTCCTCCTTAAAGGTGAGTGACATAATCGGTAAAATTGGTTTAGAGCAGGTTTTTGATCAGCAACTACGTGGTCAGGCCGGAGCTGAGGTTTATGAGATAAATGCACTGGGCAAGCGACAGAGACTTATTAGTCAGCAAGCTGGTCATTCAGGCCAGAATATTTCTACTTCGCTAGATCCTTATTTATCAGCCAAATTACTAGATCTATTTGAAGATCAGATTGGCGCTGGAGTAATCATGGATGCCAAAACCAGCGAGGTGTTAAGCTTAATTAGTAGTCCTAGTTTTGATGCCAATACTCTTAGCCTTCATTTTTCAGATTTAGTTTTAGAAAAACAACGCCAGGTTGCGCTTCAAGCAATGCTAAGTGATCCGCTTCAAGTTTTTTTTAATCGAGGAGTGAGTGGGACATATCCGCCAGGATCGGTTTTTAAGTTGGTGACTGCTCTGGGTGGACTAGAGGGGAAAGTTTTAGATGATAAAACAACAGTAGTGGATGAGGGAGTGTTGCGGGTAGGTGAGTATGAATATGCTAATTGGTATTATACTCAGTTTGGTAAAACAGAGGGAGAGATTGGTTTACAAAAAGCTTTAGCAAGGAGCAATGATATTTTCTTTTATAAAGTAGCACAGTGGTTGGGGCCAAATAAGTTGGCTGAGTTTGCTCGTTTGTTTGGTCTGGGTAAAGTTACTGGGATAGAGCTAGGTGGAGAGGCATCGGGCATAGTTCCTGATCCTGCCTGGAAGGAGCAGGTAACTGGAGAGTCATGGTATCTAGGTAATACTTTTCATATGGGGATTGGTCAGGGTGATGTTTTAGTAACTCCGCTTCAAGTTGCTCAATTTACTCAAGCAGTGGTTAATCATGGCACTCTCTGTGAGCCAACATTATTAAAACAAGTAAGCGGGAAATGCGGAGAATTGGGAGTTTTGGCAGATAATTTAGACTTGGTTTTATCAGGCATGCTGGATGTCTGTAGTCCTGGTGGAACGGCTTATCCGTTTTTTATTTATAATCAAACTCATCGACCAGAAGGGCAAAGCGCTAATGAGCAAATCCGAGGTGGGGCAATGGCTTGTAAAACTGGTACATCTGAGTTTGGTGGAGCAGATGAGAGAGGCTATCGTGATACACATGGGTGGTTTACTGGAGTCATAGGTACAGCTGAGATTAAAGATTTAGCAAAAAAAGTAGCAGCTGGTGATAGGGAAGCGATTGATGGGATTAGAGATAGGCAGGTGGCTAGAGAAGAGAGCGAGGTAGCCGTTGAAGGGGAAAAAGAGC
>JAHJBU010000075.1 GCA_018813375.1 Patescibacteria group bacterium | reverse complement strand
TTTATGATCTTGATCAGTTCTGCATCCTGGTGCACGCCAGCATTCTAAAAAAACACCAGTCACTTCATAGCCTTGTTCTTTGAGAAGATGAGCGCAAAGAGAGGAGTCTACTCCACCCGACATGCCGAGAGCAACTTTTTTCATAATTTTCATTAGTTGCTAGCTGAAATTAAATACCGAATCATTTTCCGTGGAATATTAATTTTATTAGTGCTCATGACTCTTGTAAAATGTGGGCTTCTGTTTACCTCTAAAATACTAATTTTTCCATTTTCATCTTTAATTAGATCAACTCCCGCAAATGAATAATTTAAAACCTGGGTGGCTCTAATAGCAATCCTCTTCTCTTCTTCAGAGGGGATGTATGCCTTAGATTCTTTAGATAATAAAATATGATTTTTTATTTCTTTTTTATTTCTTTTTGCTCTTTTCATTGCTCCTATTACCTCATCTCCAATTACAAATAGACGATAATCGCCACTATTTTTAATATAAGCTTGAAGCAAGAGGTGGGACTTGTCAGATTGATTAAAAAGTTCGCTGAGTTCTTTTTTATTTTCAACTAAAAACACCCCCATCCCTCGTGAGCTGTCAGTATACTTCCCCACCAAAGGGAAACTCATCTTGTCTGTTAAGTTAATTTGTTGATTTGAAATGAAAATCGAAGGAATGATGGGTAGATTATTCTTCTGTAGGGTGAGATATTCAAAACTTTTCCTGTCTATCCAGAGAAAGCCAGCGGTAAATACTGGGTCTACTACGGGAATATGATTATTTTTAGCGTAAAGAGAAATTAAGATCGATAATTCTGAATTTCTCCAAGCATTCCTAAAATAGATGAGATCGTATTCTTTGAGTGAAATTGAATTAGCAAAGATATTAATTTCTTGATTAGAAAAATTTAATGATATTTCTTGATAATTAGTAAAGTCTAGCTTAACTTTTAAATTTTTTGCTTCTGCTATAAAATAGTTAAAATAGTCTTCAAATTGATGGTAAATAAATAGAATTTTTTTCATAAAAACATATTGACTTGGCCAATTTTTGCCATTTTTTCGGCGTATGCTTCCTGATCTACCACAAAAAAACTTGGCAGTACTGGTTTAAAATTTGGGCTAATTTTAACTGCTTTTTCTACATCTTCAAAAGCCATTTTGCCAAAATAAAGTTGACTGATATTAAAATCGTTTTGCTTGAGGTTGTTCCAAACTTTTACCATGCCTTCAAAATAAACCAAGTCTTTAGTAAATCCTCCTGGTTGCGAAGTATCTTCCAAACCCCTTTTTCTACGAAAAGTTTTTCTCCAGCGTCTTTCTGGATTATCGATATATTTTTTTAAGAAATTCCAGAGCTCAATGAAATTATGTTTTTGAGCATAAGCAACCGAGACATAGTTTAGGGCGGAATAGTGGGCGTATTGAAAATCTAGAGGGAGTAATGAGTGTAGCCCCGCTAATCCTTCTTCAGTTTCAAGATAATCTTTAAATCCATATTCTTCTTTATTTTTATACCAAGGTTGTTGCTCGTAATTAACTCTTCGTAGCGCATGAGTGCCGATTTCATGGTAAAGCATGCTTAATAAATCTTTTTGACGGAAGTCTACAGGGAGTCTTAGTTTAATAGTATCAGCGGTGATTGAGGTTCTGGCCACAAACGAGTTGGACCAAACAATTTTAAAACGATTTTTAAGGTGATGAATATCTAAAAAATCAGTTGTTTTTTTAGTCACTTCACTTTGATTAATTGAATCTCCTCTGAGTTTATCTAGTTCAGCCTCATTATATTGATAATAAGTTTTTTCTAGAATTGTTTGTGCTAAATCTAGGTATTTTTTTTGAGGATAACCGTGTTTGCATAAAATTTTATCTTAAATAGTTTTTTCATACACAAACTGTGGGTTATAATTTTCATCAGCAAAGAATTTTTCTTTTTCTTCCAATAAATTAATAGGAGTAAGCTTTGAGATTAAACTCATTGTTCATAGTCTCCAACTAGAAATCCCTGCACGTCTTTTCTGCCTAATTCAATTTTATGTGAGGTTCGGTTGAGACGTTTGATGACTACCATGGCGGTTTTGAAGCGACGATCTTTAATTTTTAACTCAACCTCAATGACTGGCACAGTTCCCTCAATTTCTTTTTGTCTCCACAATAAATCTTCAATATCATAATGACCCAGTTCTTCTGCTAGTTCTTGGCTGATGGCACTGCGGTAACGACTAGTATTAATTAGGGCATCAGTGGTATGAGGCTTATGCTTATCATCATAAACTTGAATTGTTGGTCGATAAGAAATAATGGGCATAGCTACCCCAATTTTAGATTCATCAATGAAAACTTCGGCAAATAAAGCTTGAGCAATTTTTACCCCATGTTGAGCATTGCGAACTTCTAGTCCCTCGACTCTCTCTAGTCGTTTTTTTAATCCTGCGTCGTTGGCGATTTGAATTGATAATCCCGGATAACCATTTAACTCCACAATCATTGGTCCCTTTTCAGGATGAATAAATAAATCAGCCCCCATGTATTTATAGCCAGCCACATTAGTAGCTAGCACTGCAGCTTCTAAAACTTTGGTCCACTGCGGAATCATAATGCCGCGAACCTTTTTTTTACTACCCGGAAAGGTTTGAATAATTTTTTTCTTGCCATAAATACCATGAACAGTTATTCCTGAAGATATATCAATTCCTAGAGCAATTGCGCCCTGATCTAGATTGGCCCTACCACCTGATTCTTTAGTTGGAATTCTAGCCATAGCCATGATTGGTACGGAGTTGAAAACAATCACCCTAATATCTGGAGTACCCTTGTAGGATAGTTTGGCTAGTTTGGGATGGGAGGGAATCATTTCTTCCACTAAGGCCTTATGATTGCTCCCCCAAGTGCTAAACTCACCATCGAGAATGTTGTGCACATGAAGGTTGAGGTCATCTTCTTCGAGCTGTTCTCCTTGGCTATCGATCCAAATAGATTTGTCCTTAATTTTTTCTTTAATGACCCAAATTCCCTTACCCGCACTGCCACTGGCTGGCTTTAATACAAAAGGAGCGGGAATATTGGTCCAGTTGACTAACTCAAGATCATCAGGTGATTCAAAGACATGATAAAGTTCTGCCGTAGGAATATTATGGAGTTTAAGAAGCTCCTTTGTTTTCAGTTTAGAAAACCCAAATTTTTTTGACTCACGAGAATTAAGTGCGGTGTAGCGATAGCGAGCGTTATGTCCTAGGATGTGTGAAGGTTTAATTGACATGATTGGATCCACTACCCAGTTGATTACTCTTCTTCTTCCATTAATGAGCGGAATCTAAAGTATTCAGAAAATCTTAGCCCCACAAATTTACCTACAATAAAGTTAATTACAAAAGTAAATACGATCAAAAGCTCTGGTTGTAGTAGAGCAAATTTTTGTAGACCCTCCCATTGCAATAAAATACTTGATAAAAGTGCTAAACCTAAGGTTTCTAAAGTCAAAGCAATAGCATCCATTGGTTTAGTGCGAGCCTGTGCGTCTAAAAAGTTTTCTGCCAGTAGTACTAGAATCATGATGGAGAAAATATTTACTGTCATTAGAGTCACCATATTAATTAGCGGAGCTAGAAGCAAAATTCCTAAGATAGCTAGTGATACAAACCAAAGTAAAATTGCTGTTCTGGGTAAATATGGGAGTTTAAATCTAGATAGTATTTTTTTAGCTGGTAAAGCCACCAATACAATTGCTAAAAACATAGCTATGCCTTCAACTACTCCAGTAGAAACTAGAGCAATTGATAAAACAGCTGGGATATAAATACCAAAACCTCGCAGACCAATAATGTGTCTAGAGGCAGCGATAAATGAAGACACTAGTGGGAAAAGCAACACTAGAACAATGACGTTGGGGGGCACGCCCTCCTTAACCGCATTTCTAATGGCTTGCTGCAAAAGATTGAGAAAGTTTTTATTTTTTAAAGGATTGTCTTCAAGATAGCTAACCAATTTGCTTTTTTGCACACCTTCAGTTTCAGTAATGTCTTGATCTTTTTTCTCTTGAATTTTTTGGACAGTTTCTGCAGAAGGAGATGCTAAAGTAGCCTCTGGGGTAGCTTCGCTAGAATCAGTTGCTTCTAAGACAATTTCTTCTTCTAATAAAGGAATACGAGTTTGGGCTGAGACTGCCTTGGCTTGAATTGAAAGACAGGCTAATAAAGTAATGGCAGTAATTAGGGTGATTATTTTTTTCATAGGGGTATTATACCTTTTCTAGAGAAGAAAACCCAGGAATGACTGAAAAAGACCAATTAAGGATGAGACGATCAGAAGTGAAAAAAATTCGTTAAACTTGACTCCAAATAGAGTCATGGCATAAATGTGGAAACCAGGCACTAAGTATGTTACTAGCCAAAGTAATGCTACATTCAAGACAACTGAAAATAATCCTAGGGTGACGATGTTAATGGGTAAGAATAAAATTTTAAGCACTGGACGAGCAACTTTGTTAAGCAAAGTTAATACTACTGCTGCTAGAGCTAGGGTGGTCCAGTTCATGTAACTGACTGTGGGCAGAAAATAAGCTAATAGAAATAATGTTAGGCCAGAGCTAATAATGGGTTTTAGAAGTTGCATAAGGTTAGGATAACATATTTTTAGTTCTGCGCTTAAGATGCTGTTTTTTAGAAAAGCGATGGGATTCATCACGAATACGCTGGATAAGATGTAAAACAGGATGTTCCTGTGGAAGTAAAATAAACTGGTATTTTAAGGACAAGCGAGGTTTTTTTTGAATTTGAGTAGGAATGATAATTCTATCTGGGTTTTTGACAATGCTAATTATTGGAGTTGGCCAATGCCAAGCGCTTAGACTAGATCTGAGCTGTCCTCTCCCCCCATCAATTATGATTAGATCTGGCTTACCCCACTCTGGGTGATTTTGCCGCCTGCTAATAGCTTCTTGTAGCATGTGATAATCATTGGGAGTGTCTAAAGTTTTAATGTTAAAAAGACGATATTGATCTGTGGCTGGCTGACCATTAATAAAAGTCACCATTGAGACGCTGGCTAGTTTTCCTGAGGTATTGCTGACGTCATAGCCCTCAATTCTGTTGAGTGGATAGTTTTTAGGTATTTTTAAGTAAGTAGAAAGAATTTTTTGGAGATGAAGCAGTGTTTCATTGAGCTCATTATTAGTTAGATTGGGTAATGTCAGTGTGGGTTTAAGTGGATATTTTTTTTGAGTTACCTCTTTAATTAATTGAATTTTATCTCTGATTAAAGCTGCTTGCTCAAATTTTTCATTTTCAATTGTGGTTTTTAATTGTTTTTGTAGTTTTTTTAAAATTGTTTTTTTCTGACCTTTTAGAAAAATAATTAATTGAGAAATTTGTTCTTGATAGTCGGCGATAGATACTTTATCAATACAAACACCAGGACATTGTTCTAGATGGTAATAAAAACAAGCCTGCTTATTTTTTGATTGTGTTTGGTTTTGACCTCTAGTTTGATTGCACCAAGGAAATATTTTTCGAGCAATGCCTAAAACTTCTCTGACTTTACTTGAGCTAGGAAATGGTCCTAAAATACTACCCTTAAGTTGCGAATGATCAAGGTCTTTTTTTCTAACGGTCAAAACTCTAGGAAATATTTCGTCTGTAATTTGGATATAAAGAGGAGTTTTATCATCTTTAAGTAAGCTATTAAACTTAGGTTGATGAAGTCTAATTAATTCCGCTTCAATTAATAAAGCTTCAAGCTCGCTGTCTAAAATCTGGTAACTGACTGCTGTGGCGATAGTTACGAGGCGCTTAATTTTAGGAGTTAAATCTGTAAAATGAGTATAAGAACGGAGGCGATTTTTTAAGTTTTTGGCCTTACCAACATAAAGAACTTTATTTTTTGCGTCTAAAAACCAGTAAACTCCCGGCGATGAGGGTAACAAAGATAGCTCCGCCTGCCATGACCAAGTAGTAGTGCTCTTGATAGAAGCTGAGATTGAGTTGTAGCTGTGGGCTGGTAGTGATGTTGAATTTTTGGAAGTCATCTGCGATCTTTAATTCTATTGTATCGTGGATAGGCAACCAACTGGAATTATTCTCAAAAACAAGCGGTATTTCTATGGTTTGAAAAGGAAGTAGGGCAGTGATTTCTTTTGGGTTGTTTTTAATCACCAGGTTAGTTGTGCTGGTCTGGATATTTAATGGTAAATGATAGTAGGCTTGACCGATGTTGTTAGAGATTTGTAGTAGATAGCGTCCGGGAATATTTATTCCTAAGATTTTTTGTGGAGTAAGGTTAAATACAAAAGATAATTTTTCTTCAGGGAAATGGGTTCCAAACTCTACATAGACTGTCTTTTGTGCTGAATCTTGCTCTTTATAACTTCCTGCTGGATGAGGTGTAATGCTGTTTTGACCGTTGATGGCAAAAACAATGTGATTAAGATCAAGTTGGTGAAAGTAATCTACCCCACCAGTAGTGTTTTCCCAAGTGGGGTCAATGGGAATCCAGCGTTGTTGAGCTGGATCAAAGTATTCCGGCCAAGAGTGCAAGATATCCTCGACCAAACTAAGTGGTCTAAGTTCGCTATTTTGAGAGTGAGCATAGCCAGTGGCGCGACGAGAATAAACTCCTGCAGACCTAGCTAAAGTTACAAATAAATCGGTGAATTCTTGACAGACTACTTGATCGGGATTGTTTAGCGCTTCGATTGCACCCAAGCGTTCTGGCGCATTAAAAGCCATGGCGGTATTGTAGCTGAGGGTATTTACCACAAAATCATTAATATCTTTGGCAGTAGTATATTTTTGAGCTAATTCTTTTATGTCGGGGTGATTAACAGGCCAGTAATCTTGGGATTCTAATAAAGATTGAGTGGGTTTGGGAATTGGGATTTTTAGGTTTGGCTCTAGTGTCAGTAAAACGGTAGCATTAAGATTTACTACTGTATCGGTGCTGGCTGGGAGTTGATAGGTGGCAATCCAGTTACCATCAGCATCTAGTTCAATTTTTTCTGGTCTTGGGTCAAGCTGGTGGTAATGCATTTTTTGAAAAGTCGTATCTGGTGGTAAGGCTATTTGGGTGATGCCGGGATTATTAGTGGGATTATTTAAGTGGTACGAGAGATCAAGATCAAAAAGTTGGATGCTACCAAAAAGAGCAAAGGTGCCTCGTTCTCCACCGCGATCAAAAGATGTGATGACTTGATTACCTTGTGCGGTAAAAGTGAGATTTTTTGGGGTAGTTCTAATGGGGCCGCCAAATTTATCTGGAGTAATTAGTGTAATGCGATAAGACGAATAGTCTTGTGGATTAGCTTGAGGTGGTAAAGTAACTTCTAGGACGCTACCGCTAATCACGGCTGCATTGGGGTTGGTGTAGCTGATAGTGAATTTTCTTGTTTTCCCTTCCCCGACTATTTTGTCAGGAAAAGTAATGCCGATGCTGGTTTGGCCGGGACCAGATTGCTGACCGGCTTTAGTTGAGACGATTTCTGGTTCTACTGCTTTGCCATCGCTGACTATAGTGATGTTTTTAAGATCAGCAGAGCTGATTTTTAAGCCATATTGACTGATGTAGGTGGTTGGAGTTTTATTGGCAATGATGAATTCGTGTTTGATTCGACTTGAGCCAGTTTCATTAACAGTGACTGTGGTGTGAAGTTTGGTGTCAAAGTAGTCGGAGTCGGTTTGGGCTTGAGCTGATGTGGCAATGACTAAAGATAAGAAAAATATTGATAAAAAAATAGCTGCAAATTTTTTCCAGAACATAGGGATGAGCATAGCATATGAAGCGGTTTATTCTTTTATTTTGAAGTTTTCATTAGTATTTTTGGGGCGTGGGATCGTTCCACATGATCATATTTTCAATTTTATCATTTTCTTTCATCCATTCATAGAAAGTTGAGCTACGGAAATACGGATGTCCTAAAAAGTTCATCTGGGGTAAGTTTTTAACTCCTGCTTGATAGTAGATTCTTCCAACTAAATCTCCGCAGTAAGTGGACATCCAACTGGTGATTTTACCAGTTTCTTTTTTAGCTACTAGGTAGGGGAAGCCAATTTTAAATTTGAGATGAGTATCAAAGTCAAACCATTTTACATAACAAAATCTACTGATAATGGGCAGTGAATATAGAATAACTTTATTATCGATCTTTTTAGAAATTCCGATTTCTCTAGCTAACTTTCCAGCCTTTTTGAGCTGCGAGCTAGAAGCTGTAGGCGGTGAACCAACTAATATCCGAGAATAAGTTGTATTTAAATTACCCATAAACTCTAAAGCCAAATGGGCTCTAACTCCAGAAAAATCATTATTATCAGTAGTTAGGGGAGGAATAGCATGAACCAACTTAGCCTGAAGGAGATTTAGTGAGTTTTGATTTTGCGAAGGCACAATAGCGATGTGATCAACACATTTGGTTCTTTTATTCCAGAAAAAAATACATTGACCAGGAATGACTTTAGTTTTTTTTAATTGTTTTTTAAGTTCAGAGAGATTATTGACTTGACAATGATTAACTTGAGCAGCTAGATAGTCATAGCGAGGTCTGCGGAAAATTTTGGTTATCTTTTCGTAAAGTTTTACTAGCATACTTCCATTGCCTCTAAATAAATTCTTCTATCTTTTTTTTGTATTTTTCTAAGACTGTTTTTTTGATCCTGACATCTTTTTTAAATAAAGCTAGCTTTTGGTAATAAAACTTACGAGTGATATCAAAATGAATCAAATCGGGAATTTTTTTGGTCCATTTTTTTGCAAATTTGCTAAGAGCTATTTTTTTAATTTTTGCTCCTCTGCCAGAACTATAAATATGAAGGGTTTTTAAAAATCTTTCAATATTAAACCACTCTAGTAGATCTGCATCAGCTAAAATTTTACTTTCCAAAATACTTTGAGTATTCATAATACTGTGTTCTAGAATAGCTGTCTTAGTTTTGTTAATTGTGGATTGGGGGAAGCCTAAATCTGCCATTTTTTGAGTAACATATTGAGCAGTTTTCTTCTTGGCTCTTTTTTTACTTACTTTTTTTGTTTCAGTTGTCACATCATGCCACATGGCAGCAATATGCAGTGCTATTAAATCAAATTGTTCTTCAATACCAGCCGTCATTTTTTGAACATTAGCCCAGACTTTCTTATGATGCTCTAGTCCATGTGTAGCGTCAAAAGCTTTTTCAGTTAAAAATTTTTCAGCTTCATTGATTAATTGATCGATCTTAGATTGCATAACTAATAGATTTTATCCTATTTTAGAATTTAGTTCTTGTTGTAAATACTCCCCAGTGTAAGATTTTTTATTATTGGCGATCTCTTGAGGTCTGCCTATAGCTACTATTTCTCCACCTTTGTCACCACCCTCAGGTCCAAGGTCAATAATCCAGTTGGCATTTTTAATAATATCCAGGTTGTGTTCAATGACAATGACGGTGTTGTTATTTTCTACCAGTTGGTGCAAGACATCTAACAGTTTTTGAACATCATGGAAGTGTAAGCCAGTGGTAGGTTCGTCTAACAAATAAACCACGTGTTCGTTGACGCGACCAGAAAGTTCTTTGGCTAATTTAACTCGCTGAGCTTCTCCACCACTAAGAGTTGGCGCAGGTTGGCCTAGTTCTAAATATCCTAAGCCTACGTCTAATAAAGTTTGAAGCTTACTGCGTAGCATCGCATGACCATCAAAAAATTTAAAAGCATCTTCGATTTCTAATTTTAAAATTTCATGGATATTTTTGCCTTTGTATTTTACTTCTAAAGTTTCTTGGTTATAGCGTTTGCCATGACAGACATCACAAGTCACATAGACATCGGGTAAAAACTGCATCTCAATTTTGATTTGTCCATCACCACTACAAGATTCACACCTGCCGCCTTTGACATTAAAACTAAAGCGGCCAGGCTTATAACCGCGGATCTGGGCTTCACGGGTATTAGCAAAGAGTTTGCGGATATAGTCAAAGACTTTGGTGTAGGTAGCGGGATTGGAGCGTGGGGTTTTGCCAATGGGACTTTGATCAATTAAAGTGATTTTTTTGACTTCGTCAGGCACAGTAATTTTATTAACGTGGCCGGCTTTGTGATGAATTTTGTAGCCTAAGCTAGTGGCTAGCTGGTAGTAAAGCGTGTCGTGTAGGAGAGTAGATTTTCCACTGCCAGAAACGCCAGTGATGGCAGTAAAAGTACGCAATGGAAACTCGACATCAATTTGTTTGAGGTTATGTTTGTTGGCGCCTTCAATTCTAATAGTAGGTTCGTTTTCTTGAGATGAGGCTATGGCATCGGGATGGATATAGCGTCTGTCTGGAACAGTTTTTTTATAGATAACCTCTTTTTTGCGCGATAAATATTTAGCAGTTAAGGTTTTCTTGGTTTTAATTTCTGCAGGAGAGCCTTGGGCGACTATCTTGCCTCCTAGCTTACCTGCTTCTGGTCCAAAATCGATTACTTCATCGGCAGACATAATTACATCGCGATCATGCTCGACCACAATGACGGTGTTGCCTTTGTCTCGCAGATTTTTCAGAGTTTTAATTAAGCGGTGGTTATCGCGATGATGCAGGCCAATGGTAGGTTCATCTAAAATATACATTATTCCAGTTAAGCCCGTACCTATTTGAGAAGCGAGTCTAATTCGTTGGGCTTCTCCACCGGCTAGGGTTGAGGCCTCACGATTTAAGCTGATGTACTCTAAACCCACTGAGGTTAAGAAGTGGAGCCGAGCCACGATTTCTTTAAGAATAGAATCACCAATGGCTAATTCTTTAACACTCAAGACCTTATCTTTGTGAATGTGTCGGGACCACTCTAGAGTTTGATCAATGGGAAGGGCGGTGATTTCAGCAATGTTTTTACCATCCACAAATACGGCTAGGGTTTCATCTTTGAGCCGGTCACCGTTGCAACCCGGGCAAACTTCTTGTTGCATGTATTTTTCAATTTCATGACGGATAAAATCAGAGGCAGTTTCGCTGTAGCGTCGCTCAAGATTTTTTAGGAAGCCTTCAAAGGTTTGTTCAATCGTAGTCATTCTGCCTTGACGGTTTTCACCAGAGACTTCATAAACTTTTTTAGAGCCATAAAGCATTATTTTTTGGGTTTCTTCATCAAACTCTTCCCAAGGTGTTTCCCGAAAATCATAGCCTCTGTCTGCGATGACGGCTTTGATTAACTTACTCCACCAAGTGCCATGAGCTAAAGCACTGGCAAAAGGAATCACTGCTCCTTCGCTGAGGGTCAAAGAGCGGGCAATCATTTTCTGTGCATCAATTTTTAAAAGCGAACCTAAGCCATTACAAGTTTCGCAGGCCCCTTGAGGGGAATTAAAGGAAAATAGGCGTGGTTCGAGCTCTTCAATACTTATTCCACAGTGGCTACAGGCGAGGTTTTCGCTAAATAAGCGGTTTTCTATTTGTTGGGGTTGTTCTGGAAAGCTAAGTGAGGCGTCATTAACAAAACTAATCACTGCATAGCCCTCAGAAAGTTTGAGGGCTTCTTCAATTGATTGGGAGATGCGGCTTTTGAATGATTTAAGCTCGGAAGTGTCTTGGAGTTGTTTTTTAGAAATGGTGAGACGATCAATTAGAGCTTCAATAGTGTGACGGTTAGTTTTGATCAAGTTAAGTTCTTCTGTAAGGTCATAAATTTTACCATCAATCCGGGCGCGGACGTAACCTTTTTTTTGAATATTCTCCATCAGGCCGTCAAATTCGCCTTTACGGTTACGGACCACGGGTGACAAAATCATAAAACGGGTCGGTTCGCCACTAGGGGTTCTTTCCTCTAGCTCGGTCATGACGTGACCCACGATTTGGTCCACGCTCTGGGTGGAGATTTCACGCTGGCACTGTGGGCAGTGTGGGTGGCCGATGCGAGCAAAGAGGAGTCTTAGGTAGTCATAGATTTCAGTAATGGTGCCAACGGTGGAGCGAGGGTTATGGGAGGTAGTTTTTTGGTCAATGGAGATGGCTGGTGAAAGTCCGTCGATTTGATCGACATCAGGCTTGCTCATTACTCCAAGAAACTGACGGGCGTATGAGCTGAGGCTCTCGACATATCTGCGTTGGCCTTCAGCATATAAAGTGTCAAAGGCGAGTGAGCTTTTACCACTGCCGGACAGTCCGGTGAAGACCACTAGTTTGTTTTTGGGGATGGTGACGTTGACGTTCTTAAGATTATGTTCCCGAGCACCAGTGACAACTATTTTATCTTGGATCATAAAGTTTTTCTTATTTAGCCACAGAAAATACGAACAATCATTATATCGTGGTTGGGGTTAAATTGGCAGGGCGAAGGTAATAAGATTCCCGCTCAGGCGGGATTTTTTGTGGGTTTAATGTCACTTAACTCTCTTTTTCGTATTTTTCTTCATACTTTTGTTCTAATAAAAAAGCTGAGTCAATAAATTTATACACCTCTACTACTTTAGTTGGATCATTGAAAAAATAATAATAAGCTAAGAGCTCTGGCGTGCCATCGCCGTCAATGTCTTTAAGCTCAGGAGAATTTCTACTTACAATACCATAATAATTAGGGGATTTTTCTGTAGAGACTGGGATTCTGGTTAATTTTTCTTGTCGATATACATAAAAAAGAGAGTTTATTGATTGTCCGGTAAGGAGTTGGAGTTGGACGATGTGATTAGATTTACCAATCTGGTGTGTAGTTAGATTATGAAAATACCCAACTTCATTTAGAGTTGGTTGTGAGCTATTATTTATATAAATCTTTGTGTTTTGATCTCCGGGAAAGCCAGGATATGATTTAACTGTAATTTTTTCGTTTTTGTTATTGCCATCTAGATCAAGCGTCATATCCAAGGTTTGAGGAGGATCATATTCTTTGCTGTAAAGATAGTTATTGTAGGCATTTTTGGAGTAAGTAGGAATTGTTTGCTCTATTTCAATTTCTTGTTCTTGACTAGTGTCTTCTTGGCTCCACTTATTGGTGTGACTCACGCTCAAAGTAGGTGCAGAAAATAAAGTTAAAAGTAGGATGATAATGATAAAGCTAAAAATCATGGTCTCCTAGCACATCATTAATCAAGTTTTGAGTTTCAGTCGGGAGGTTGTCCCAATCAAGCGGTTTGTTTACAGGTACGTGACCTAGGCCCCAGTTCCAGGCAGCGAGAGTTTTTTTAATGTGACCTGCATAACGTTGGTATAGCCAATTAAAGTAAATAAACCCTCCCTCAATATTTTGGTCAACATCATACGGATCAGTGATTTTTAAGCCATGTTTAGCAATTTCTTTAATAGTGATGCTGGTTAATTGAAATAAACCCTTAGCTCCCGCGTGCGATGTTGCTTGAAGATCAAATTGTGATTCTCTTTTGACTAGTCTGAGCATGATTCTGGGGTCAAAGTCATATTGGTTAGCTCTGTAGATTATTTTTTCTTGAATAGTTTTAGGAATTTTGGCAATTAAGCCTGAGAAGGCTATTTGTTTTAGGGTAGGTGTTCTATCTGCCCAAAATTCTAGATAATGTAATCCTGAGGAGAAATTGATGGTAAATTTCTTTTTTTGAGATTCACCCTTGATCAATGAGGCCACAAAATACCACAATTTTTGTCGCAGGTTGTGATGTTTTTTCTTGGTATCACCATCTATTATCACCCTAACATCATCATTGTCTAAGAATCTTCTTTGCAGAGTTAATTCGGGGGTAAAAGAGGTTAGGGCTGTATTAACTAGGACGAATGTAATCCAGTCTCTTCTATCTCCATTTTCTGCTTGGTTGTCTACTTGTAAAGTTAGTTCGTCCAGTTGAGCAGAGTTTGAAATTTGTCGAATATTGAGTTCGTTTAAGGTTGCTCCAATGTCAGGAATGAAGCGAAGAGTATGGGGGCCTGTATCAAGCCAGACCAAAAAATAAATAGTTTTAGTTAGTCCTTTTGAAGTACCACCGGAAAAAGCAGCTGGGCTATCAAAGTATCGGTTCTCATTAGTTAGTTGAGGAAATTTTTGGTGGTTTAATTCAATTCTTAAATCCTCATCATCATTTCCATTAAGTTGTTTCTCACTTTGAGTTTTAGCTGCAATTTGGATTAAATGTAGACCTTTGGTTTTAACATCAAAATTAATGTTTTTTGGTTGTGTGATTTTTTTTGATTTATTATCAGTATAAATACGTTTCATATTTTGTATTATATTCGGTTTTTGAGGTAGGAAAATATGACGTAGGGTGGCAAAGTGGATCAGTTTTTACTTTGATGCTGGTAATAATTTTTCAAGGTGTTTGAGAAGAGTGACTTTAGTGGGGTATTTTTCTTGGGTTGCGGCTTGCACTTGGAGTAAGTATTTTTGATCACCTAGATTAAGTAGCTTTTGTGCATAATTTAAAAAACGAGGGTAATAATTGGAAGTTTTCATTTTAGCAAACTCTTGGTCAAGTAAAAACCGATAAATTCTAATAGCACTAGGAGGGTGTAGGATAGCTAGCTTAAGAGCAGTTTGTTCTAACTCTTCGTTTTGTCTGGGTAAATCCAGGTATGTATTGGTTAGGATGACATCGGTTGCTAATTGGTACTCCCCTAGGTAAAGATAAAAATTGGCTTGATGATAATTGGGAATTTTTTTGGCTAAAGAATGAACATAATTTTGCCACTTAGTAGAAGAATGTTGGCTAAGGTAAGTTTGATGTAGTTTGGCCAATGTTTCTCTAGTGAAGTGATTGATTGCTTGTTCCTCATAAAATTGGAAAAGTTTAATGGTAGCTGAGGTTTGAATTAGAGCCCATTCGAGATCGTCTTGCAGTTGATAATGATCACGTTGCGACCAAAAAAGATCAATAATTTTTTGAGGATGTTGGTGGTTTTTATACCATGCGATCAGTAATTGGGCTAGATAAGGATCTTGTTGATAACCACTAAGAGCAAATTTTTCAAATTTGTTTACTTGGTGTTGCTGGTAGTAGTTAGACAAAAGCTTTGCGGTGGCACTGGTGTTAAGAGTAATTTTTGATTCTTGGCCCTGATAATTTTTTTCTAGCTCCATAACGATTTGGTGTATAAACTCTTGATTACTGAATTCCCGAAGTCTATCGCTGAGGATAATTAGTTGCAGATCAAACTCAGCTTTTTTTTGTAGCCATGGCCAAACGTAATTGGTGTCACTAAGAAAGTCTGCCATGCTATTAGTCCAAGTAACAACTTGCGCGATTAGATCTTGTAAGATACCATCAGAATCATCAAGTTGTAAGAGTTGTTTATCAAGCCAAAGAGTTAAGTTACAGAGTTTTTGTAGCACAGCTTGGTTGCTAGGGAGTTGGCTAATAGCGTTCATGACGTAGTCACTACTTTCTTCTTGGAGAGCAATGTAATCCCAGTAAGAATGGTGGCGTTTGAGAGAGTTGATATTATTTTTGATGTTTTGAAATGTAAATTTAATCTCAGCTTCACCCTGATCTTGGAATAATGAGTTAGTGTTGTTTTGTTGTTGAGAGGATGAGTTGTGGTTGAGTTGAGTTTTAGGTGAGGCTGATGTGGGAGTATGAGTTGGGGATTGATAGCCATTGGCTTTAGCAAGCATGACTGCTACTACATGTTTGCAATGGGCGTGTGGTGAAAAAGCAAAGCAGTCGCAAGTAGTGTTGAGGTCTGTAAGAGAGATTGTCACTTTATAGTTTTTAGTGCCCCTGACAGTGGCGGTGAGCTGGTTGTTGTTATCTTGGTAGTCGATGATTCTTTGTTGCTGATAATACTTTTGACCACGCTCAAAAAAAGCGGGTGAAACTAACTGGCGGATGCGGTCTGAGGTGAGATGAAGCATAGGTTTCCGAAGTTTTGGACAAAGATTCCCGCTCAGGCGGGATTTTTTGTGGGTTTAATGTGCTAGACGCGTGTATCAGCTTCATTCATGGTGTCATTAATATTCAGCTAGTATTTTTAGTATTCTGTCTGATAATTTTTTAAATTCTTTTTTTGATTTTTCAATATTTTCTTTTGTTCCAATATGAACTTCATCTATTAAAGATGGATCAAGATCAAAGATTGCTACACCTATTTCTTGGCACTTCGCTGGTATTCTTCCGTAATCTTGTATCTCTGCCAATGAGGTTTCCCAGCTTTTTTTTACAAGTCCATTTCTGCCATGTTTTTCAGAAAGATATTTTTTTACTTTTTTTGGAATCTCTTTAATCCAACGTTTATGATCTTTAATTGGTTGTTTGCCGTATACATTGTATGAATTAAGAATGTATCCAATAAAAAGACCATCTCCAGGAAGTACAAACTTACTTTCTGTGTTGCCAGAGAGAGCTTTGGCAGTAACTTTCCAATTTTGTTTCCATTTTTCAAATATGCTGCCAAAGTTTTCAATTCCTTGTACGCTAAAAGCATCGGGCATCATTGGAACAATAAAGTAGTCTGCGCCAAGAAAAATAATTTGGTTTAGAAGTGAAAGACTGGGTGATGTGTCGATAACAAAAATATCAATTTCGTCATTTAGTCCTTTTTCTCTCAGAAATCTATCTATGGCACTGGTTTGAAAATATCCAAGTTGTTGTCCTGCTGCAGCTTGACCATAGGCTGTGACTAAGAGGTTTTCATAAAGTGAGAGCTTGACGCTACCTTTTATTAAAGAAAGGTTGCCATCGCTATTTGGGATCTGAATAAAGGGTACGCTTAGATCAATATCTGAGCCACCCTCGATAATTCCTTTCAACACGTCAAAAATGTCTTTTTCTACTGAAGAGAATAGGTTTTTTTCGTAGTGATTGTCTCCTAGGGCTAGTCGTGAAAGGTTGCATTGTGGATCTAGATCTATCAATGCGGTTTTGTAGCCTTGTTTGGCAAAGGACATGGCGCAGTTAAAGGCTAGTGTTGTTTTCCCCACTCCACCTTTATTGTTTGCAAATAGGACTTTTTTAGTGCGAGTGAATTTCATATTACGGACCCTATCTTTTTCAAGTAAAGCGCAGAAAAAGTAGC
>JAHJBU010000074.1 GCA_018813375.1 Patescibacteria group bacterium | reverse complement strand
TAAAATTGCTGCTAGTTTACCCGCAAATAAATCAGGTAAGCTGTAGCGCTTGATCAGAAACGAAAAATCAGCCGTTGATTTAAGCGAAATGTCAGTTTTAAATTTCTTGCCTTTAGCCACCAACGATGTCAAAATCTAAATCTTCTGACAATCTAGGCAGATCAAAACAAAACCGTAAACATGTCCCACCCTTAAATAACAACTGCTCTGCATAAGCTGAATTATAGACATAATTAAGAACATAATACTGCAGCGATTCTTTGAGTAAATTGCGCACATACAATGGCGAATCATCCTGGTGGTGATCAAAAATTTTCTGTAAACTTTGTAAAATCATTTTACTTCCTGACTTATAATTTTATAGATTTGATTCATTTTTTTTACTTGCGAAACTGCCGCATACTGCCCAAACTCAATTACGTCATTTTTATCAAATAGCTCCCAGTTAATTCTCAAATCAAACTTAAGTTCTTGGGAAAGTGAAATGGTAAAAGTTTTCAGGTACAACCAGTCAAATAAAGCCTTGGTTTTAGTTGCAATTTTAATCATATGACTGCCGTTGAAGCCTATTTCCCGATAACCAATAAACAGCTCTGGCTTGAGACTGCGGTAGGAGAAACTTCCTAGTTTATTTTGGTAACGACGAGTAGTTTTATTAGTTATTGAGGTAAAATCGTAAATTGCCTCGGGAATAATGTTCTCTTTTTGCAAAACGTATTCTAAAGATAGGTAAGACGGATAATATAAAATATTAGCGATAAACTCAACATAGGCGATATTTCCTAACTGTCGTTGAAGGTAAGTTTTAGTGACATATAAACCGTTTTTTAAAGAAATTAACTCACCTTTACCCAGTAGAGTCTGAACTTTATTATCTAAATTCTTACCTCTTTTATTCCAAAGTAAAGCTAACTCTCGCTTAGTTAAATAAGGCTTTTGATCAATAATGGCTAATCTGTCTAAACTTCTCATATAATTATTTCACTTTTACCCAATTTTAGCAGTAAAACTAAAATAAAAGCAGGTGTTTTGTCTCCAGCGTCTTGTCTCTGGTGTTTTGTCTCCGTCAAGCTTTGCCAAGCTTCGCGCCCTTGACAAAACTAGTCAGCATATTTTATATTGAGAACTAGTATCTACAATTTTTGTTAATAACAGTTTTCAAAATCTTAAATTACCTGAAAACAACATCGGCAAAATTATGAAAAACCGCTTCCTTGCCACCATCTACAAAAATCCTCAAACTGTCTTTACCACCGCAGATCTAGCCCTCCTCTTCCCTAACCTCAACAACGTCAGCCTAAGTCGCCGCTTACGCTACTTCGTTGATACTCAGGGCTTAATTAAACTTCGTCATGGTGTCTATGCCAAAGAAAATTACTCTACTTGGGAGCTAGCCAATAAGCTCTACTCACCTTCTTACATTAGTTTTGCTACAATTCTCTTTAGAGACGGTGTAGTTTTTCAGCTTGACTCACGCCTGTACGTGGCTAGCTACCTAACCAGAGATATCGAGATTGCTTCGCACACTTTTTTTTACCATCAACTTAAACCTGAGATTTTACTTAATACCACTGGCCTTAAAGAAGAAAATAATACTTGGGTAGCCACTTCAGAACGAGCTTTCTTAGATACGCTTTATATATTTGGAAACATATTTTTTGACAATCTTTTTCCCCTTAATTGGGACAGCGTATTTGAACTTCAGGATATCTACCAGAGTAAAGTGCTAAAAAAACGCGTCGCCTCCCAATACAAAATATTTCAGGAGGATTACCATGATCACCCCCACACTCCATAAACAGCATCTCATCAGCGTTCTTAAATTTATCTATAATGACCCAATTACTAGAGGTAGCTTAGGCTTTAAAGGTGGGACCGCAGCAATGATATTCTACGATCTCCCTCGAATATCAGTCGATCTAGACTTTAACCTGCTTAATAAAAAACAAGAAACAAAAATCTTTACTCACCTTCAAAGTAAATTAATTAATTTTGGCCAACTCAAGGAAAGCTATAAAAAACGTTTTACTCTTTTTTATTTGATCAACTATCAAAAGGGACAAAGAAATATTAAAGTAGAAATCTCTCGTCGCGGAAATGACTCAAAATTTAAAGCTAAAAGTTACCTCGGTGTCCCCATGCTAGTCATGACTAAACCAGACATGATGGCTAATAAACTTATGGCCCTAGTAGATCGCAAATACCCAGCTGCCAGAGACTTTTTTGATGTTTGGTACTTTTTAAGTCAACATTGGGAAATCAATTTTGATTTAATCAAAAATCGCCTCCAGCTCACTCCAAAGCAAATTTTAAATCAAGCCATTAAACTAGTCACAGCCCAAGAAAAAAACTTTTTTCTTCAAGGCCTAGGTGAATTGCTAGATGAAAAACAAAAATCTTGGGTGCGCGATCACTTGCAAAAAGAGCTCCTCTTTGAGTTGCGACTGGCAAAAGAAGTGTTGTAAAAATGCAAGCTCAAACATGCAATAGATACATTGACATATGCCACGCATTACATGTGGTTTGACAAAATCTGTCAACTACCCTTGATTTTCGATAATTATCAAATCTATTTTATATTAAAATATTCATTTCACTTTTGATGCAAATGCATCAATTTTGATGAGATTTCATCAAACTGAACCTGCTCTTAATTTGGATATAAATACTGCTCGAACTACATCTCCGTTGGCAACGCAATATTAAGTAACCCCAACCCCTGCCCCAACACCTCTGTCGTAGCTTTTGTCAGAGCTAGTCTAAATTGTTTTTGCTCCTCTTTTTCTGCCTGAAGAATCGGACACTTGGTATAAAACAAATTAAATGCTTGAGCTAATTGATAAAGATAGGTACAAACCAAGTGTGGCGCTTTCTCATCCACTGCCTTAATAACAACCTCAGAATATTGATAAAGGTTACGTAATAGATCAATCTCTTCTATAGATAAATCTATATCTTTAACATTTTTAATATTAAATAATACATCAATTTCACTCACTAAACTCGTCGCACTTGCCCCCTTCACTTTCCGCAGAACTGACTGACACCTGACATAGGTGTACTGCAAATAAGGCCCGCTATTACCCTGAAAAGATAAAGATTCATTGAAATCAAAAGCAATATCTTTGCCAATACTAGATTTTAAAAAAGTATACTTAATTGCCGCTTGCCCTACCTGCTTGGCGATTAAGTCCTGGCTTTGCGCTGAAAACCCCTTTTTAGCCCCTTCTAATACTTGAATGATGCGCTTGGCAGCTTCATCTAGTAGCCACTGCCCAGTGATAATTTCACCCGTACGGCTACTCATCTTGCCACTAGGGAGACGCACCAT
>JAHJBU010000073.1 GCA_018813375.1 Patescibacteria group bacterium | reverse complement strand
TTTTACCAATGATTTTAATATCAATTGCAGTTTACAAAGGTTTTGATCCAGGCAAGGCAGAAGAAATTCGTCAAAAAAGATTAAAAACATTGCATTTAGTTGCTGGTGTAATTATGTTGATCATGGGTATTATGATTATCAGCGGTTGGATTTAAAAGTAGCTTTCTTACCTTGACTTAGTATGTTAGCTTTGTAGATAATAGGCTTATTAATAAATATTTAAAAGGAGACAAGCTCATGATGGATAATCAAAATGCACCAGCTGAAGACAAGCAGAAAGAAACAGTGGCAGTTCCTACGCCACCAATTCCTGTAATACCAGTTTCTACACCATTAGTTCCCATAACGCCGGTTCCTGCACCAACAGTTTCCATACCAACAGACCCAGCTCCAGTTAATCCAGCTTCAATTAATCCAGTTCCAGTTGATCCAATGCCAGCAGTACCCGCAGTTGATGATTTTAAGCCTGAGGTAACGACTGAAGAACCAGGGGAATTTTCAGCACAGGTTAAAGAACCTGTATTGCCACGGACAGATCCAACTATATAGTTGGAATAAGACTTTTTAATTTTTTGAAATAAACAATCTGGCTATAAGTTTGATTGTACAAATTGATGAACTGCTGACCAGCTAGTTTTTGGCACCACAATAGATTGCCCGGTTGAAGACCTAGAAGTAGTGAAAACATTTTCCGTACTTAAAACCATGTTTTTGGTTTCAAAATCACCAGTGGCTTTTAAAGCCGGGATTAAATATTTAATAATTTCTAAGTCAATATCAGTGGTGAAATGTTTGGCGGTTTTTTCAAAAAATTCTGGGGCTTTTTCTAGCGCTTCAATTGACCAAAGTTTGTCGCTAATGGCTTTAAGCAAGGCATGTTGGCGTTGACTACGAGAAAAATCACCTCCAGCAGATCCGTGACGAGAACGTACATAACCTAGAGCATCGCCACCTTCCATCTCAACTAAGCCTTTTTTAAAATAGAGGTGTTTGTAGCGACACTCAAACTGTTTTTCTAGTTCAAACCCAGAATATTGCGTAGTCAAATCAGCTACCTCCTGAGGTGTCATCCCGCAGGGATTAAGTTCCTCACCTTGGATTGGATACCATGGGTCGTCTAGTGTTTCTGGAACATTAACCTCAAGCCCATCTAGTTCTTCACCTATCAAACGTTTAAAACCCACAAAATCTACAGCCACAAAGTAATCAATTGGTATGCTAGTTACATTACTAGCCATTTGTTTGGCGACCTGCCCGCCACTAGCAATGGGCTGATTAGGATTTTCTCCTAAAGTAAAGGCTGTATTAATTTTAGCTTGCTTGCCACTTGGAAGTTTTACCCATAGATCACGTGGTACAGAAATTAAGCTAATTTGAGCTTTTTGGAAATTTATATGAACAAGCTGGATAACATCAGTTAAAAATCCACCCTGATGTCCAGCGCCACCATATCCTAGTAATAGTACAGTGAGAGTTTTAAGATCTTCTGGCGGAGTTTGGGAAATATCGAGTTCTGTTTGAGCTGATAAAACCTCAGGAAAGTTTTCAGAATCTGAGCTTGGCTTTGGTCTAGCAAAAAAATAAGTGATTGCGGCGGAGATAGTGATGACTAATAAGCCAGCAATAATGAGAAATATTTTTTTATTAAGATTTATTTTGTTAAGAAAAGTATTAAATAGTGCTTTCATATAATCTGTATTGTAACTTAAGTTATAAATAATCGAGAAAGAAATAAATAAACATGTTATGATCAGTTTTGACTAAACGCTTTTCTGCCTAGAAAGTTTTTTTAAATGGCTTTGACTCCTGAAGTTATTACAGAATACAAGTCAGTTCCTTCTCCCGAGATTCCTTCAGATCCCGATGAAGTCGTTGTTGATTATTCAATTATTAATTTATTTAGAACCTGGTCTGAAAAACCAGACATATTTTTACATAGACTTTTTAAGTTTGGGGGAGTATCATTGGCAACTTGTTCTGGAAATCCAGAGTTAGCTAGAATGATTGCTGCTGAGCTGATGTTGAAATTAGATCCAGTTATGGAGCGTCATCATAAAGGAGAAAGACTGAGGCGTTTTCCTGATAGAGAAGCATCTCCACAATTTAGACGAGAGCTTGGAGGACAACATGTAATAATAATTCAATCTTTTGCTCCACCTAGAGAAGAAGGAGATTCTGGCATAGATAATCAAATTGTAGAACTTCAGTTGGCTATTGATGCTGCTAAAAGAGGTGGTGCCAAGAAAATTACGGTAGTATTCCCATATTTAGCTTATGCTAGGCAAGAAAAAAAAGATGCTCCAAAAATTGCCATTGCAACTAAGGCTTTACTTACTACTTTTGACGTTTTGGGAGCAAATGCATACATGGGAGTTGATGTCCATCAAGAGCAAATAGCAGGGTTTACCAACAATCCATTTCCTACTCTTTTTTCCAGTGAATTTCTTATCCCAATTATAGGAAAAAGTTTTAATTTAAACAGTGTAGTTTTTGTAGCTGCAGATGAGAGCGCTGTTAAAATGAATAGGGCTTATTCAACTAGGCTTTTAGATCATCCGGAGGTAGGTTTTATTAGTAAGTCTAGAAGTAGTGTGACTGCAGAATCTAGAGCATATTCATATCAGGGTCCCAGTTTGGTTAGAAAAATTGTTATTTCAGTAGATGATATGGTCGCTGGAGGTGGAACATTCATAGATTTGGCTAGAATAGTTGCAGACGAAGGAGTTAGTAAGGACGATTTCGGGCAACCTAATATTTATTGCGTTGCTACTCATGGCTTACTTGTAAATGGTGCGGTTGAAAAAATAAGAGATTCACTCATTAATAAACTTTGGATTACCAACACTATTAGACAAGGTAGAGAAGTATTTAATCAAGAATCTTCTGGAGGCAAGATTGAGGTTTATAATGCAGCTCCATGGTTGGCAGAGAAAATTGCTCGTCAAATCTTGAATAAAAGCATGAGAATAGACTAGGCTTACCAGGAGTAGGGTGGTTGCAAAAAATAGCTCAAAGCAACTTATATTGAGTTAATATTTCTTTCACCTCTTGGCTGTTATTGGTCATCACTAGCTTTTGTCTAACTTCTTTAGCTTGATCAAAACCCCTGATGTACCACCCTAGGTGTTTGCGCATTGGTAAAAATGAATATTTTTCGTTTTTACCAAAAGTTTTTTCATGGAGCCAAGCATGCTCTAAAGCGACCTGAGCTTTTTGCTGGATAGTAATTTTTTCTTGAGAAAAATTATCATTAAATACCCATGGGTTGCCAAAGCTAGCTCTGCCGATTAGCACTCCATCAATACCATATTGAGCCACTTTTTCAAGAGCCTGTGTTTTAGATGCGATGTCTCCGTTACCAATAATCAGAGTTGAAGTATTTTTAGCTATTTCTACTGCTTTTCCAATTGTTTCCCAATCAGCTTTTCCACCATAACCTTGACGTAGAGTTCGGCCATGGATAGCTATAGCTACTGGATTGGTTTCTAGTAGAGTTGGCAACCATTGCTCAATAATTTTACTGTCAAAGCCAACTCTAGTTTTCACACTCACTGGGATGCTGCGGTGCTGTTGGTATGTTTGAGATAATTTTAAGTGACGCTTTTTTACTTCCTGAGCAATTTTAGAAGTAATGTTTTCACAATCATTAACTGTTTTTCCATTTATCCAATCTTGCACCCCAGCTTGAGTAGCTTTGATAATTTTTTGCGCTAATTTAGGAGTATTAATTAAAGCTGCGCCAGAGCCACCATTAGCAACACTTTTAGCAGGACAGCCCATATTAAGATCAACTCCATCAAAACCCAGCTGGCAGATTACTATGGCAGTTTCTCTAAAAAATTGAGAAGTTCTGCCATATATTTGTGCGATAATCGGTCGCTGACTCTCATCAAAGATAAAATCTTTTAATGGGGTAGTGACGCCTCTACAAAAACCTTCAACAGTTGCAAACTCAGTATAAACCACATCGGGTTGACCGTATTTTTTCTGGATATATCTATAAGGATGATCAGTGACTCCGTCCATGGGCGAGAGGCCAATGAAGGGTTTTTTTAGTTTTGACCAAAAACTTAAGTTATTTATTTGATCTATTTGCATGAGGTTAATTATAACCTGGATTTCGCTATCTTAAAATTAAGTTGTCTAGCATGTATAATTGATAGAATGATTGAGGATAAATCTTCTCCAATTTTAATTAAAGATACTAAGATTACTTCTTCTGGATCATTATTGCCTATTATGAGTGGGTTAGTTGTTGCAATTTTGATTTTTTTAGTCTATGCCTTTTTTAAAGGCTGGACTTTTAATTTTTATGCCAATATTTTATTTGGGTTTTATGCTTTAACTAAACAAATTTGGATATCAGTGGTTTTACTGGGTGTCACTCAAACTATTCTAATGATTCCCTTTCGCGCTATTCGTGTAATACAGTCACAAAATACTAGGAAATTTCAGGATAAGGTTAATGAGTTTGGGCGAGATGAACAGCAAATAGCTAAGGTTAAAAAAACCTTTCGGCAGGGAAATTCAACTTTTTTGTTTTACATTGTTGACTTTATGGTTCAATTAACTCTGTTTATCTCAATCGGGAGATTGTTTTTAACAGATTTTTATACCAATAATATTGATCCCAGTATTTTATTAAAATTAATTCCATACCCTATTTATCCATTGCAGGGTTTATGGTTTAAAATTCCTTATCCTCTGGTAACAAAGACAAACGACTTGGGTTGGTGGGCAGTACTTATAGCTTGGGCTTTGATTTTAATAACTCATGTTTTTATTTATATGATTAAGAGAATGGGGAGACGCTTTAGCGTGGCAACAGAAAAAAAACAATCACCGTCTAAATCTACGCAAAAAACAAAGCAAACTTTTAGTTTTTTGGGTAGTTCTACATTAATTTTATTTATTATTGCTTATTTTTTGGTTCGTAAATTTCCTTTGGCTTTAGAGATGAGGATTTTTTCTGGTGATGTGAGTGTGCCTAATAGAACTTTAAATACAGTGACTGCGATAGCTACTTTTACAATGATAGTTTGGTTTGGATTACAAAATATTCTTAGGCAAGGTAAATTAGCTCGGGAAAAAGGTATTTCTCAGAAGGTAATTGATTTAACTCAAAGTGAGATGTTTAAAAATAATTTGTTTAACGGAATTTTGATTGGGTTAGGGGCATTTTTTATCACCAATTTAATTCCCTCTGCTTTTGAGTTGTCAATTTTTACTTTTGAGTTAATTGCTATTTTATCGCCATTTACACTAGATAAGTTTGTGTTGAAAATTGGTGTGGTTAATAAGGATTAATTTTTCAATTTATTTTTGCCATTTTCTACGCCACTTTCTGTTTTTTCTTTTCTTGCTTTTTTACCCTCAAAATGCTTTAATAGTTTTTACATCAAGAGAGATGAGTAGAGATTCGGCTTCATAACTCATCCAGCAACCATTAGTCTATGACTAGTAGGTGCTAAATCCGACCACGAGAGGAAAGATGTTTCAAAGCCTCTCAATAATAATTATTAGGGAGGTTTTATGTTTTCTACTACTCATTTCACTTCAGAATCAGTTTGTGCTGGGCACCCTGATAAAGTCGCTGATCAAATTTCAGATGCTATTTTAGATGCAGTCTTAGCACAAGATCCGCTTGGTAGGGTTGCAGTTGATGCTCTAGTGACCACAGATCAAATAGTTTTAGCTGGTGAAATTACTACTTTTGCTAACATAGATTATGAGCAAATTGCCCGCGATCAGATTAAACGTCTGGGCTACACTGATAAAAAATTTGGCTTTACACATCTATCGCCAATTTCTACATATATACATAAGCAATCTCCTGAAATCGCCACTGGGGTAGATAGTGATGGCGCTGGTGATCAAGGGATGATGTTTGGCTTTGCTACCACTGAGACCCCAGAGTTCATGCCTTTGCCCATTGTTTTGGCTCACAAATTAGCAAAAAAAATTGATCAAGTACGCAAAGACAAAGAATTAGAATACCTGCGTCCTGATGGGAAAACTCAAGTCACAGTTAAATATGAAAAAAGTAAGCCAGTAGCAATAGAAACAGTAGTTTTAGCCGTACCTCACAGTGAGGATGTTGCACTAGAGCAAGTTAAATCAGATTTATACAAACAGGTAGTTTTACCAGTTTTAGCTGAATATAAATTTGACCTAAAACCAGGACAGTTAACAGTCAACGGCACTGGTGTCTGGCATATTGGCGGTCCAGCCAGTGATACAGGGATGACTGGGCGCAAGATTATTGTAGACGGTTATGGCGGTTATGCCCGCGTAGGTGGCGGAGCTTTTTCTGGTAAGGATCCAACAAAAGTTGATCGCTCTGGGGCTTATGGGGCTCGTTATATTGCTAAAAATTTAGTAGCTAAGGGATTGGCTGAGCAGGCTGAAATAGGATTAGCTTATTGTATTGGTCAGTCTCATCCCGTGATGAAAACAATTGATACTTTTGGCACGGCTAAAGTTGATGACAAAGCTATTACTGCTTTTGTAGATGACTTTTTAGATACTTCAGTTAAGGGAATCATTAAAGCCTTTGATTTACGAAGACCAATCTATTTACCCACTGCAGCTTATGGGCATTTTGGCAGAGCAGAGTTTCCTTGGGAACGGTTGGTTTAGCTAATTGTGCTACAATTGTGGTAAATAACTGCTTGAAAGGAGGCCGAAATGGCAGACACACCGCAAAAAATAGGTGTTGTTACCCATTATTATACTAACCTTAAAGTTGGCACCGTGTTGCTTAGCGCACCACTATCAGTCGGAGACATTGTTGGTTTCCGAGGTCATACCACTGACTTTGAGCAAGAGATCAAAGATGTTCAATATGAGCATAAGGATGTGGCTCGGGCTGAAATTGGTCAAGAGGTTGGTGTTTTGGTTGAGAAAAAAGTCAGAGAAGGAGATGAGGTTTTTTTGGTATGAGGTTTGTTGATCGCACCCAAGCTGGGCGACAACTCGCAAATAAACTAACTTCTTATCAAGATACCTTAGCTATAGTTCTAGCTCTTCCTCGAGGTGGAGTTCCTGTTGGTTTTGAGCTTGCCCAAAAATTAAATCTACCCCTAGATGTGTTGTTGGTACGTAAAATTGGTACTCCAGGAAACCCTGAGTGTGGCCTGGGAGCATTAACTGAAGAAGGAGTGTTGATTTTAGACGAAGAAAGATTAGGTAGCTATGAGTTTACCAAAACAGCTCTCGCAGAGACGATTAAACAGGAACGAGTGGAGCTTAGGCGGCGTCAACACAAATATCGTCCAGGACGGACTCTTCCTAATCTTAAAAATAAAACTGTGATTTTAGTTGATGATGGGATCGCTACTGGAGTAACTATCAGAGCAGCAATCAAATTGTTAAGAGACAAACTCCAAGCTTCAAAAATCATTTTAGCCGTTCCAGTTTGTGCGGTTGATACGGCTGTTGAGTTGGAGCAGTTAGTAGATGAATTGGTATGTTTAAAGTTTGTTTCTCGTCTATGGGCTATTAGTTTGTATTATCAAGAATTTGAGCAAACTAGTGATAAGCAAGTCATAGAGTTTTTAGCTAAATCCTCCCATTTAGAGTAGAATAAGTTTTTATGTCTAATTACCTCGTGATTGCTATTTTGGCAGGAGTTGGTGCCATGTTAGGTTGGGGAGTTTCTGATTTTTTTGCTAAAAAATCTGTTGATAAAGTTGGTAATATTGTTTTTATTTTTTGGTTGCAGTTAATCAGCCTGATTTCCATTGCTGCCTATATTCCTTTTTCCAATCAGTGGCAGGATTATCCCTATGAACAATGGCCAAAAATCTTACTGTTGGCAGCTATTAATCTATTAGCTACCTTGTTATTTTATAAAGCTTTAGAAAAAGGTAAGGTGAGTATTATTAGTCCCATCAATGCTTCTTATCCGGTTTTTGTGATTCCCATCTCAGCTTTCTTTTTTCATGAACAGATCTCTTTGGGTATTTTGTTTCTTTTAGTGGCAATAATTTTAGGCATTATTTTAACTTCATTAGATATAAAAGGTATTCTTAAAGATGGCTTTGACAAAAAAGATTTTAACAAAGGCGTGCCTTTAGTTTTAATGAACGTAGCCTTGTTGGCAATCTGGATTCCGTTTTGGGACAATTTTATTAGTGATAAAAGTTGGGTGATGTCTCTGTTTTTATTTAGGGTAATGTTGGTTGCTATTTTTGGGATATTTATTTTGGCTAAAAAAGTTAAGATTGGAGTCAGTGATCACTCCACAATGAAATTAGTAATTATTTCTGCTCTATTATTTTCTTTTGCTGGCATTTCATTTGTTTGGGGCTTTGGTACCACTACCCACACAAGTTTAATTACAGCCATAAGCGCTACTTTTCCCGCGCCTACCCTACTTTTAAGTAGAATTTTCCTAAAAGAGAAACTCCAACTCACTCAATGGTTGGGCGTGGGATTGATTTTAAGTAGTTTGGTAGTGCTAGGGTTTATTTAAATAGTACAATTAAGAGTATGGATAACCTGCCACAGATTGCTAAGTTACTTCGTTATTATTGCTTAATTTCTACTTCTGCAGCTGGTTCTGGTCACCTAACCTCATCTTTATCTGCCGTAGAGTTGATGACGGTTCTATATTTTGGTGGATTTTTTAAATACGATTTAGAAAACCCTAATTTTCCCAACAACGATCGCGCTATTTTTTCTAAAGGTCATGCCTCACCACTTTTTTATGCGCTCTACGGCGTGGCAGGAAAATTATCAGAAGCAGATTTGAAAACTCTGCGTCAATTAGATAGTCCTTTAGAGGGTCATCCCAGTGTTTGTTTTCCTTATACAGAGGCAACAACTGGATCTTTAGGTCAAGGCCTATCTATAGGCGTAGGCATGGCCTTAAATGCTAAATATTTAGATAAACTTCCTTATAAAACTTATGTCTTATTAGGTGATAGTGAGACGGCAGAGGGCCAGGTTTGGGAAGCCATGCAGTTAGCAAGTTATTACAAGCTAGATAACCTAATTGGGATTTTAGATGTTAACCGCTTGGGACAAAGAGGTGAGACCATGTTAGGACATGATGCGAGTAATTATGCTTATAAAGCCAGAGCCTTTGGCTGGGAAACCATTGTTATTGATGGTCATAATTTGACTGAGATTGCTAAGGCCTATCAAAAAGCTCAGCAAGTTAAAGATACTCCAGTCATGATTATTGCTAAGACAATTAAGGGCAAGGGTGTGTCATTTTTGGAAGATCAAGAAAATTGGCATGGCAAGGCTTTGAATCAAGATCAATTACAACTAGCCCTGATTGAATTAGGTGATGTTGATATTAGTTTGAAGGGGAAAATTTTTTTACCAGAAAATTTACAACTAGAAAAAATTCAGATTCCTAAGATTGATTTAGATAAATTTTTAATTAAACCAATTAAAAAACAATTAGCAACCCGCAAAGCTTATGGCAATGCTATTGCTAAGCTAGGTGCTAAAAACCAACAAATAGTGGTCATGGATGCGGAGATGAGTAACTCTACATTTGCTAATATTTTTTCTTCTGCTTTTCCAGAGCGTTATTTTGAGATGTTTATTGCTGAGCAAAATATGGTTAGCACGGCAGTTGGTCTGGCTAGGATGGGCAAAATTCCATTTATTTCTACTTTTGGGGCATTTTTTACTCGTGCTTTTGATCAAATTCGCATGGCACAGTATTCAAGGGCAAACATTAAATTTGTTGGTTCTCATGTGGGAGTATCAATTGGGCAGGATGGACCATCACAGATGGGTCTGGAAGATATTGCTATGTTTAGGTCAATTCGTGAAAGTGTAGTTTTGTATCCCAGCGACGCAGTATCTACAGAGAAGCTGGTTAATTTGATGGCTGAGCATCGTGGAATATCATATTTGCGCATTACTAGAATGGAAACACCAATTATTTATGACGATTCAGAAGAATTTGAAATTGGTGGTAGTAAAACTATTTATAAATCAGATACAGATGTAGTAACGGTGATTGCTGCAGGAATAACGCTTTATGAAGCCATGAAAGCCTATAGACAGCTTCGTAAAAACAAAATTAACATTAGAGTCATTGATCTTTATAGTATTAAGCCTTTAGATCTTAAAATTTTAAAGCAAGCAGCAACAGAAACTAAAGCCTTAATTACGGTTGAAGATCACTATCAGTTTGGAGGAATTGGGGAGGCAGTTAAGGCCGCTTTAATTAATCAAAGTACACCTATTTATTCTTTATTTGTCGATTCTCAGCCAGGTAGTGGTCGGTCAGCTGAGTTATTAGCCAGAGAGAAAATAGATGCAGCATCTATTGTGGAGAAAGTAAGATCTTTGTTTTAGAATAGCTTTATGCCTGATAAATACACAGCTACTTGGGTTTCTCATAGTTCTATTGGTGATTTTCTTAAATGTCCTCGAGCATATTATTTAAATAATGTTTACAAGAGTCCAGAAACTGGACGAAAGATTCAAATTATTAGTGCCCCTCTGACTCTTGGAGGTGCGGTGCATGAGGTTCTTGAGTCTTTATCAGTTATTCCTACTCAAGATCGATTTAAAAAGTCTTTAATTGAGAAATTTGATAGTGTTTGGCGTAAACATCGGGGTGAAAAAGGCGGATTTAGCAGCAATGAACAAGAGCGAGAATATAAAGAGCGCGGCGAAAAAATGTTGCGAAAAGTAATGGATAATCCAGGTATTTTAAATAATCTGGCAATTAAAATAAAAGAAGACCTCCCTCATTATTGGCTCTGCGAAGAAGACAATATTATTTTGTGTGGCAAGGTTGACTGGTTGGAGTATTTGAAGGATGAAGACGCAGTCCATATTATCGATTTTAAAACTAGTAAAAGAGAAGATCAGAGTGTGTCTTTGCAATTACCCATTTATCATTTATTAGTTCACAATACTCAGCAAAGAAAAGTTGTTAAGGCCAGTTATTGGTATCTTGATCTTTATGATGAGCCAGTGGAGCAAAAGCTGCCGGATTTAATTGAAGCTCATGACGAAGTGTTTGCAATTGCCAAGAAAATTAAGCTGGCTCGCAAACTGGAGCGTTTTAAATGTCCTCAGGGCGATGGTGGATGTCGACATTGTAAGCCTTTAGAAAAAGTTTTAGCTGGTGAAGCTAAAAAAGTTGGGGTGAGTGAATATAATCAAGATGTTTTTGTTCTATTTGGCGCCGAGCCTGATTTAGCAGATCAGAGCCTGGTCTTATGATTTTTTGATATTTTATTTTTGATTATTATTTGGCAAAGGCTTGATCGGCAAATCTCCAAAAAGCTTCATTGCCACCAACTTCAGCCACACACTCTGCAGCCTGCGCTGCTAATTGAGCATTAGGATGAAAACCAAGCGGGTAATGACGATAAACCCATGCAATTTGATCTCCATATTCTTTTATGACTTGATTCATGGTGTTGTGAAAACCAGAGCAGTATGGACATTCAAAATCAGAATACTCAACCATTACAATTTTAGCTTCTTTATTGCCCTGAAGATGGTCATCTTCAGATATAGGTGCAAAGCCACTTGCTTTTAGCGCGGCTGCAGCTTTAGGATCAACCTCACTATTTCCAGTTAGATAACGATCTACAACTGTTTTAATTTGAGCGATTGGTAGGGCTCCAGATATTATTTCTTTTGGTTGACCATCAACCACGATTATTGTTCCAGGAGTGCCAGTAATACCAGCGGCTGAGCCTTGAGCTGATTGATTTTTTATTTTTTCAGCAAATTGACTATTATCTAGACACTTATCAAATTTATTTCTATCAAAATTTTTATTGGTAGCGTAGGCATAATTTTGTAAATTTGTTTTAGAAAGTTTGTTTTCTTCTTTGACCACCTCTTGTTGATTAGCATCAGCGACTTCTTTGGTAGGAGACCCACCTGCTTTCACAGCTTGATTTTCTGTCCAGAGTGCGCCAGCAAAAAAACCACCTACAAAAAACAATATCACTAGAAAAATAACTCCAAAATTATCACTAATAAATTGGACAGTGTTTCCAAATGAATATGATTTATGAGATGACATGTAATACCTCCTAATAAGTGCTACAAAGCGTAATCTTTCACGCTAGATGCTGTTAACTGTAGCATGTTGAGTGAATTTACGCTAGCTTTATAAAACATTTATAAAAGATTCGCACTTAACTCTTCTACCAGGCTATGTTAGAATGCAGTCTTATGACAGATGATCTCTTAGATTTAAAAAAAGGTGATGTAATTGTCAGATTTGGTACTGTTCATAAAATTTTTAAACTAGATGAAGTAGAGCTAGAAGATGGGAAAAAAAATAACATAATTTATTTTCAGCCAGTTTATAAAAATCGTCGCAATGAAACCCTACGCCTTTTTATTCCAGTAAATAATATTGACAGGACTACGATTAGATTGCCAGTGTCTAAGACAGAATTAAGGGAAGAACTAAAATTTTTACGTCAAGGAGAATATGAGCGTACGCCTTTTAATTTAATTAAAGTTAAAAGGATTATCAGCACTAATGCACTTCATGATTTAGCTCAGGTTTTAAAAACTTTATGGGAAGAAAAAAGAGATGAGGATAGAAATTTTACTATTAGCAAACGTAATACTTTTAAAATGGTGATGAATAGATTTCATCAAGAGGTAGCTTATGTATTAGGATTAGATTTACCAGAGGCAGAGAAAAGAATTACCTCTGCGCTTGATGTTGGTTGGAAACGTCGCCCCAAAGATTTTGGGCTTAATGCAGAAAACTAATCGCATCTTTTTATGAAAAAAGATTTTTCTTATGGCTTAGTGCCAATGTATAAAGATGGTGAAAAAGTTGAGTTTTTATTGATTCAGCATATTGAAGGTCATTGGGGTTTTCCTAAGGGACATGCTAAAAACAACGAAATTCCTTTACAAACAGCCCAGCGCGAGTTTGAAGAGGAAACCGGGATTACTTTATATCAAGTTGATGAAAACGTGACTTTTAATGAAGAATATTATCCAAAAAAAAGTGGGCAGATTTTACACAAAACCGTGACTTATTATCCTGCCTGGGTAAGTGATAAAAATGTCAAAATCCAAGAAGAAGAGGTAGCTGATTATGGTTGGTTTGAGTACCGGGAGGCAACTAAAAAGGTGACTTTTTCAGGCGCAAGAAAAGTGTTGAGAGAGGTGAGAAAGTATCTGAAGAAAAAATTATGAAGCTGATTGTTGATCTCCATCTACATTCCAAGTATTCTCGGGCTACCAGTAAAGATATGGACCTTGAGGGTATGTACCACTGGGGTAAAATCAAGGGAATAAATGTGATTGGCACGGCTGATTTTACTCACCCCGAGTGGTTTGCAGAGCTGAGGGAAAAGCTAGAACCAGCTGAGCCGGGGTTGTTTAAACTAAAAGATGAAATTACGGAGGAATTAGATAAAAAAATTCCAGAATCATGTCGCAAAAATTTACTTCGTTTTATCCTTACAGTTGAGATTAGCAATATTTATTCTAAAAATGATCGAGTTAGAAAACTCCACAACGTAGTGATTGTGCCGAGTTTTGAAGTAGCCTCATATATAAATAGTGAGCTAGATAAAATTGGCAATCTTAAAGCCGATGGACGACCAATTTTAGGCATGGATAGTAAAGAGTTATTAAAGATTACTTTAGCTAGTGATCCAGGCTCATTATTTATTCCGGCCCATATCTGGACACCTTGGTTTGCTATGTTTGGGTCAAAGTCTGGTTTTAACTCTATTAAGGAAGCTTTTGAAGAGTTGGCTCCAGAAATTAAGGCAGTAGAGACTGGTTTATCGTCTGATCCATTTATGAATTGGCGACTATCAGAACTAGATGGGATTACTTTAGTTTCTAATTCAGATGCACATTCACCCAGAAATTTAGGGCGAGAAGCAAATGTAATTAATGCCAAACTAGATTATTTTGACATTATTAATGCTATTAAAACTGGAGATGAAAGATTTGTTGGCACTATTGAGTTTTTTCCTCAAGAGGGCAAGTACCACTATGATGGTCATCGTAGTTGTGATGTCAGTTTTTCACCTAAAGAAACTTTGAAACATCATGGAATTTGTCCCAAGTGTGGCAAGCCTTTAACAATGGGTGTAGATTATCGAGTCAATGAGCTAGCTAATAGACCATATGATTATCGTCCAAAAAAACATAAGCAAGTGGAGTACATTGTGCCACTTGCAACAATTATTAGTGAAGTCGTGGGAGTAAAAACTAAAACCTCACAAAAAGTTATTCAGGTTTATGATCAGTTGATTAGCAATTTTGGCGATGAGTTTGGTATTCTGCGAACCATCAAAACTAATAAAATTAAAGATAAATACCCTCAAATTGCTCTAGCGATTGAAAAAATGCGTCATAGAGATGTTCTTATTGAGCCAGGATATGATGGAGTTTATGGGGTGGTAAAAATTTTTAAACCTGGAGAGTTGGATCGGGGTCAACAACTTGGCTTTGGAATTTAAAATGTTAGATCAGCTTAACTTAGAACAATTGGAAGTAGTTAAAGAAATTGATAGTCATTTATTAATCATTGCCGGTCCTGGGACTGGCAAGACTAAAGTTTTAACTACAAAAGCTTTACACTTAATTAGCTCTGGGGTTGATCCAGATCAAATTTTAGCCCTAACCTTTACTAAAAAAGCTGCTAGCGAGATGAAAGAAAGAGTAGGAGTATTTGCTAAAGGCAAACAACAACCCTTCGTTGGTACTTTTCATGGTTTTGCTCATCACTTACTGCTTACTTTTTACGCTCAAGAAATAGAAGTAATGAGTCAAGAGAAACAGCTAGAAATTGTTAAGCAAATCAAACAACAATTTCAATTAAAGGGAATAAAAGTTCAAGAAATATTGAGATTAATTTCGCTCAAAAAACAAGCTGCTGAGCAAAAATTTCCTGATTGGGTAGAGACGGTTACCACTGTCTATGATCAAACTTTAATTAATCAAAGTCTGTTAGATTTTGATGATTTATTAATTAAAGCTAAAGAATTGTTATTAAAGCCAGAGGCAAATTTAAATTTCAAGTATGTTTTGGTCGATGAGTTTCAAGACACCAATCAACTTCAGTATCAATTATTAAAACTATTAATTAAGCCTCAAACGAGAGTGATAGTTGTTGGTGATCCACTCCAATCTATTTATGGCTTTCGTGGTTCTAGTAGTGAAATTTTTGATATATTTTATCAAGATTTTTCACCTCAGAAGATAGTGTTAAAAAATAATTATCGTAATCCCGCGCAGATTATTAACATTAGTCATTCTTTATTTCCCCACTCTCCCATTTTAGAATCTAAGCAAAAAAATTCTGGAAAAATTACTTTAATAAAAACTCTCAATGAATACACTGAAGCAGATTATATTTTGTCCCTAATTGAAGCCAGGGTAGGTGGGACTGATTTGCTTTCCTGCGCGCAAAGAGAACATCAGGAGGCTTTAGATAAACAAGCTCGTTTTTCAGATTTTGCCGTTATGTTTAGAACGCACCATCTTGCCAGAGCTTTGGAGCAAAAGTTTTTGGATTCTGGGATTCCATTTCAGAAGATTGGTGCGCAATCTCCCCTGGCTCAGCCAGAAGCACAAATAGTGATTGAGAAGTTAAAAGTTTCTGAAAATTATCAGCAAAAGGTAAGTCAAATAGTGGGGGAAAATAAAGAACTCCTATCTTTATTAATGCAGTTTGACGATCAAAAAGATGGCTGTAAAAAAGCTTTAGATTATATTAATTATCTTGAGAGTCATGATTACTATGACGAGCGAGCTGATAAGGTCACGCTTCTTACTATGCATGCGGCCAAAGGGTTGGAATTTAAATATGTTTATATTTGTGGTTTTGAAGATGAAATTATTCCACTAATTAAAAAAGATAAAGAACTTGATTTAGAAGAAGAGAAACGATTATTTTATGTAGCTTTAACAAGAGTTAAAAAAGAAGCCTTTTTGTTTTATACGATGAAGCGCCAACGGAAAAAGACAACGGTTTCTAGATTTTTATCAGAATTAGACCAAAATTATTTGACAAAAGTTATTGATCCTAAAATTGAAAAAACTTTTAAAAAAAGGCAACTGATTAAAGATAAAAAACGGCAGTCAAGCTTGTTTTAGTTGATTGCTAATTTTTTTTCTAGAGAATCGATTCTCTCTTCGTGGTTTTCTAGTTGGTCTGTGTGACCAGAAACGCGGTGGAATTGTATTGTTGTTTCTTCTCTTAGGGCCCGGATTTCTTGTAAAAAAGGATCCATGTAGTTAAACATATCACTATTGAGTTTAGTTCTAAGTTCAGCCATTTTTTCATCAAATTTTTCATCAAACTTTTTATCAAACTTTTCATCAAACTTTTCATCAAACTTTTGGTCAAAAGTATCGCTGATATATTTTTTATCTTGTTTATTTAGCATTATGATCAAATATTATCCCGTGAAAAATGTGATAACAAGTAGTAAATGAATGAATTCTTACAAGAGGTGTAGTAAAAGGGTTAAATTGCTCTAAATTATCAATGGCCAATCCTGGGTTTGAGTTAAAATCTCTGGCTTTTTATCAACTCTCACTATGTACTCAAACATCACGCCCTTACTACCATCGGTAGTTTTGACTGTCCAACCATTGTCTTCTATATAAACTTGATCATTTCCAGCAACAACCTGACATTCTACACAAACAATCATATTTTTTTCTAATTTATTTCCAGTTTTAGGTTGACCAAACGCAGGGATCTCAGGACTTTCATGAAGACTGTGTCCAATACCATGCCCCACATATTGTTTTAGGGTATCAAAGCCAGCATTAAAAGCTGTGCTATGCATGACATGACCCAAATCTCCGGTCATATTACCTGGTTTAGCGAGCTTAACTGCATTTAAAACTGCCTGGCGGCTAACTTTTAACAATTTTTGATCTTCGTTTAAAATTTTACCCACTCCCACAGTGAAACAATGATCTGTGAAAAATCCTTGGTAAATAATTCCAAAATCAATTTTAACTAAATCACCTTCTTGAATTTTTCTTTTATCATTGGGAATTCCATGAAGAATCTCGTCATTAATTGAGATACAACTATTAAAGTTATATGTTAAATTTCCATTAGCTACGCCTTTAAAAGATGGTCTGACATTGTGTTTTTTGCACAGATCACCAGCTAATCTATCTAGTTCAATTGGGTAAACTCCTGGTTTAATGGCATCACGCAATTGCTCCAAGATTTGAGTAGAAATCTGAGTAGCTTTTTTATATTTATCTAGTTCAGCTTGAGATTTTATAGTCATCTATTCTTTGTAAAAAGTAAACTTGCCTTTTTTATAAATTATTTTTTTGTTACCATCAGTCATAGTAGCGGTGACAGTGCGATCAGTGGTAGAAACAATATCAGTATGTTCGGCAGAATCATTGAAGCCCATGTTTTCCCACTCCTTTTTACTTATACTGGCGGGGTTACCTCGATAACAGTCTTTATAAGCTCTGCCTACAGCTAAATGAGTATTGCCATATGGTCCGCTAATATTTTCATCAAATAAAGTTTCTGCCATCGCATGAGTGATGCGCGACATTCTTTTATCAGTTAATGAATACTCGCCAATTTTATTAGCATTAGGGCTTTTAAGCATTTCTTGTAAAAATTTATTGCCAGTTTTAGCCTTAGCTTTAACCACAAGACCATTTTTAAGCTCTAGATAAATATCTTTAACTACATTGCCATAGCGATATAGAGGTTGATTAAATTTTATCCAACCCTCAACTCCACGCCAGTCTGGTGAGGTAAAAAATTCAAAACTAGGAATGTTGCGACCGCTCCCTCCGCTCCAGATACGATTAGCTCCAAGTTTTACTTTAAGATTAACATCCGGGCCTTTGACATCTAGCCACTCAATGCTCATTGCATTAAGTGATTTTTTAATTGATTTTTGCATCTTTAAAATTCGTTGCCACTGCGCAATTGGGTCTTCTTTATCTAAAAAACAAGCTTTGATAATTTGTTGCCAATAGTCTTCGAGAGATAAGCCCACAATATCAGCTTTAGCAGGCACGCCCCATAAACCAATTGTCCAAGTAAATTTATTTTTACCCTCTTTGTCATCTAGCCAGTCACGATAGGCTTTTTTAGCATCGCGAGCTTTAATAAATTTTTGATGATCTATATCCTTGAGTTCAAATGGGTTGGGGTCAGCAATAATATAAACTTGGTGATCAATTAATTTAACTCTTTCCTTGAGGTAGTCTTGTGGGAAAAAGGTTAGTTGATCAGCATTGGCTAAGGTATAAAAATCTTTATCAAATTGCGTTGGGATGATCTGCAACATTGGATGCCCGCCTGCTTTTAAAACAGTATTTTGTAGCTCGCGAGCGAGTGGCTTGGCAATATCTGGCACTATTAGCTGCACTACTTCTTTTGGCTTGATGCCTTTTCCAGAGTTAAGAGCACAATTAATTAATACTTCTGCATATTTTTGTAGGATTTTTTGAGAGGGTTGATAGTCAGTCATATCGATGCATTGTAAACCTTTTTTATTGAGAAGTCAGGTGGTTGGATTCTAAGATCTACTCATATCTTAGAGCATTGAGAGCTGAAATCTTGGTAGCGCGGCGAGCTGGATAAATACCGGTAGTAATCCCAACCCCCAGAGATAATACCGCAATTAGAATTACAAAGTAAAAAGGTACATGAGAAATATTTATTAATCCAGCACCCCTAGATAGAGCAAAAATAGTCAGAATTAAACTCAAAAGTTTGCCGGCAAGAATCCCTAAAATAATTCCTAAAATTCCACCATAAAAACCCATCACTATTGATTCTGTTAAAAACAACTCTCGTATTTCTTCAGATCTCATCCCCATAGCTTTCATTAGCCCCACCTCACGAGTGCGTTCAAGAAGCGATACTGTTAAGGTATTAAACATTCCAAGTGCGGCCACAGCTAGTGCTACCATTCCAAGTAAGGCAAAAAATGTTCGTGCAGTAGAAAACAAAGAATTAATTTGAGAAACCGTGTCAGCAACTGATTGAGTTATATAACCCATGGCCTCAATTTGTTTTCTTACATCTACCAAACCTTTTTGTGTCTCAGTATTAATTTTAGCTTGGGAGTAATTGGCAATCCCCAAGGAACGTAAATCAATGAAGGGGATGTAAAACAGCGGATTTTTTCCCTCAGGAATTACACCCACGATAGTGTATTCAGCTGGCACTGACTCTATTTTATTATTCTGATCCTCAAGTAATTCTCCCACTACGACAAAAGAAGCAGAAAAGATTTTTCCCACTGCTTCATTAACATCCAAGCCCAAGACATCTAGCATAGCTTGATTTACCACTGCCTCGCGGGTGGTATCTGGGGACAGTTCAACTTGTTGGAGTTTAATTTCCGTGACAACACCCGCCTCAGAAGCAATCTCAACCCAATCAATATTTTCATTATTACTGGTTTCGCCAGCTTCATCCGTCGTTCCTAAAACTTGGCCGGGTTTAAGATTGACATAGTTAACTGTTAAATTGATCTCACCAATATAGCCTTCTTTCTGAATTTGGATTCCGTCTTCATCTCGGTTAACTAGATATTTTCCATCCTCACAATCACCTTGGGTTTCTGTGTCACAAGCTTGTTTTTGCCAAAGCAATACGCCTGCCTTTAACCACTTACCTAGAGCATTACCCTCTTCATCAAAACCAGCCTTGCCAGCATTATCTTCAGTCAGATACTCTTCACCCCAAACTTCGGTAGCTTGGGAGTAGCCCTCAACTCGTTTGGTGTAACCAATAATCTCAGCGTCAGTTGAAGGTCCACTTCTGACTCTGACCCAGACTCCTGGATTAATTAAGTACTCAACTTGATTGATCTCTTCATTAATTTCACCCATTTTGAGTTCAGTTGAAACTCCGGCCACTTGTCCCGGTAAGTCTTTTGTAGCACTAATTAGTTGGTTGTTATCAAAAATTTTACCCTTTAATGGTTTGATGGCTGATTGATGTAAGTAATCAGCAGTGACTCCGTAGACCGCTACATCGGTGACTGAATTTTGGTAACTAATTTTCCCTACAGCAGTAATAACCGGTAGAGCAGAGTTAACTTCTGGCAAGTTGGTAAAATCTGAAAGAGTCTTATCATTGAGACGCAACTTACTACCAGCTTGGGGTGAGACATTGGCTTGACTCATTTCTTCCAAACGAGTGACTCGCGACACCACTAGATCTTGTAGACCATAACCAATAGATACTAAAAATACAATTGCTCCAATCCCAATTGCCATCCCACCAATCGTAATCATGGTGCGAGTTTTTTTGGCTTTCAAATTAAAAACTGATAGCTCAATTAAGTCTATTCTAGAGATAGATTTTTCTCTTCCAGAGTCAAGTGCTTTAATTACTCTTGAATAAATTGGTTGCCAGTACCGCATTAGTCTGGTTGGTTGAATACTGGCTTGGCGCTTAAATAACTTAGCCACTCCTTTTTCAAGAAAGCTAGTTCCTTCGGTGATCAGATAGAGAATCAAGAGACAAGTAAAAGTAATCATTTTCCAACCACTAATCATGACTTGTTTAAATTTTAGTTTAAGTTTAGTCATGTTGACCTCGCTTAGTAGGCAAGCTATCTAGTAACTGATGTTTATTTTTTCCTTGATAAACATGTTTTATTTTGCCATCAAACATTTCAATGGTAGTTTTCGCAAATTTAATATACTCCAGATCATGAGTCACCATCAAAAATGTTTTGTCTGTTCTTTGGTTTAAGCCATCTAAAAGCTGCATTAGTTCTTGGCCTGATTTGTAATCTAGATTACCTGTAGGCTCATCGGCAATCAAAATATCCGGATTAGTAATTAGAGCGCGAGACAGGGAGACTTTTTGTTGCTGACCACTTGATAATTCACTAGGCATATACTCAGCCCACTGGGTCATGCCTACTAGCTTGAGCATTTCCATTGCTTTATTTAATCTTGGAGTTTTATCTTCACCTAAAAGTGATAAGGGAAAGGCAACATTTTTTATCACATTTAAAGCTCTAATCCAATGAGGTTGTTGATGGACCATGCCAATATTTTGTTTACGGAAATTAGCCCGTTCATCTTCATCCCAGTGTCCATATAGATCTTGATTCAAGATATTAATCTTGCCACTAGTTGGTTCTTCTAAACCTAAAATCAGGGTTAAGGGTAATTTTGCGTTGGTTTTTTCTTGAAAAACGATCACTGTTTGCTACTTAAAAAATGAGCAATTAAAACTCTTCTTTTGGGTAATTTAAGTCCTCTGTGCAGTCTTAGTTTTTCTTGCATTAAAGCATTAATTCCACCTTCAA
>JAHJBU010000108.1 GCA_018813375.1 Patescibacteria group bacterium | reverse complement strand
GTCAAAGAGATTGTCTGTGGTTATGGTTGCAGGTAACTCTAACGCCTCTGGTTCAATCTGGTCTGTCGCTGGCATAATAGGCAAAGAGAACATTACCCAGGTGTCAGCCGGGATATTTAGCTTTATTGGGCAGAGGGAGAAATCTTTTGAGATTCCTGTATATGCTATCTCTGTGGCTGGATAGTATTCAGCGTAGCTAACGGTTATACTGTAAGTTGCGGGTGTAAGAACCAGGGTATAGTAGCCACCTTTATCAGTAGTTGTAATAGTAGAGCCTATGGTGACAGTTGCCCCAGATATAGGCTTATTGGTCACTATATCAAGAACTCTGCCTGTGATTGTGCCATATTGGGGTGATGTGCCAATAATCTGAAATACTATGGTGGCAAGGTTGCCTGATGTATCAATCGCGGTGATTACCTTTGTACCTGAGGGCTGGGTGTCAACAATGAATGTTGCTGAGAAGGTGCCTGTCTCTGCGGTCTCTGCGGTTGTTATTGTCTGGTGTGTACCGAAGTCTATCCTTACTGACCCCTGATCCCCGAACCCTGACCCCTGAACCGTTACTACAGTTCCCACTGGACCTGACTTAGGAGTGATGGAAATTGTACCAGGTTGAGTTGGAGCCACGCCCATATCTGCTTGTATCTCTTCTTGCGAAAGTGCCTTGTTATAGATACGAAGCTCGTCTATTATGCCATTACTATATTCTGTTCCACCAGATGGATTATAGCCTATATACAAAAATTCACTCCCTTTTGTTATATCGCCTGAAAGATTTGCCTCTTTTTTGACTTCTCCATTCACAAAAAATCTGATCTTAGCCTCGCTTTTGTCATAACTAACTGCCAGATGATACCAGGTATCTAAATCAGGCACAAAGCCACCCCAAACCCCGCTGCCACCATTATTAGTAATAAAATTCAATCCTTCCTCCTGTGTGGAGTTAATTTGAAATAACCAGCCAAAGTTATCCGTATCAACTATAGAAAACCACTCGTCGTTGTACCATCCCTTTATTTTAACCCACGACTCTATTGTTATCTTATCTTGTGCTTCTATCCCATCAAATGAAGAACTATGAGGCACCTCTACATAACCATCCGTTCCATTAAACATTAATGCCTTGCCAGAAACCCCATCAACAATCGTGACACCACCACAAATAGTTCCATTATTGTTTCCTGCCTTATCCGGGACAATATTATTAGAAATATCATCAAAGCTCCAATATGCAACAAGCCCTGTTGATGTGCCAATAATCTGAAATACTGTGGTGGCAAGGTTGCCTGATGTATCTTGGGCTGTAATTATCTTTGTGCCTAAGGGTTGGTTGTCAACAATGAATGTGGCTGAGAATGTGCCATTCTCTGCGGTCTCTGCGGTGGTAATTGTCTGGTGTGTGCCAAAGTGAATAGTTATCTGGGTCTGAGTGGCAAAATCTTGACCACAGACTGTAACAGTTGTTCCTACTTCTCCCGAAATCGGTGTAATCTGTGTAATCTGTGGATGAGCTGTTATTGTTCCCTGGAATTCATAGGCACCCATGTCAACTGTGCCGTTTACTGTGCGAGGGTTGCCGTCTTTGTCGGTTGATGGGATTTTTGGGGCAGAGTTGTTGCCTTTGTCTATGCAGAGAGAGGAGGATTGAAGGTGAAAGTCGCTTCCTCCAATGAATTGGGGCTGAGCAGAAATGTTGCCTGTGTAACCTGCAATGGTGTTTAGCCACACTACTGTTTTCACGGTTGTTCCTTCATCGTAGTAGTCTCCTGATGTATTGTTATAGAAGCAGTTATAATTAGTAGGAGGATCACTGGTTGTCTCGCATTCACGGATTCCATATCGGGTATTGCTTCCAATGATGTTGTTAGTGATGAGAGGGGAGGAGTGGTTGTAGCATTCGATGCCATAATTGCCATTCCCTGTTATGATGTTGTTGGTGATGAGAGAGGAGGAGTAGGAGTCGCAGTAGATGCCATTATAGTTATTCCCTGTTATGATGTTGTTTATGATGGATAGGGAGGAGTGGTTGTAGCAGAAGATGCCACTCACGCTATTCCCTGAGATGGTGTTGTTGGTAATGAAGGGGGAGGAGTGGTTGTAGCAGAAGATGCTAGTGCTATTTCCTGTCAGGGTGTTGTTGGTAATGAAGGGGGAGGAGTACCAGCAGTAGATGCCACTATTGGAATTCCCTGATATGATGTTGTTGGTGATAGTTGGAGAGCCATTATTGCAGTATATTCCATTACTCCCCTCACTCCCCCCAGTTATTATAAATCCAGATATAGAAGCATTATTTGTAGCACTGCCATTAAATGTTACAGTGTTCGTATTACTAATCCCTTGGGCAGTTATTGTTGGTGTCCCTACCCCAACCAAAGCAATCCCCTTGTTGATATAAACCGCCTCAGGATAAGTCCCGGCAGAAGCCGACACTGTGCCACCGACAGGGCAGGCATCTACTCCTGCCTGGATAGTGGGGTAGGTTGCACCACCTGGATAGACTGTAACCGAACCAGTTACAGAAAAAGCAGATAAATCAGGGGTTAGCCGGGAAATGAAGGTATCCCAGTTGCCATTATAAGAGGTATCATAGGCACCAGTTGTAGTAGGAAAGTTGGATGAAGCAGTAAATCCTGTTACAAAAACATCGCCAGAGGTGCCAATGGCAATTGAGTTGCCATAATCACTACCACTTCCTCCTAAGAAGGT
>JAHJBU010000072.1 GCA_018813375.1 Patescibacteria group bacterium | reverse complement strand
TGTTTGGCAAAGGACATGGCGCAGTTAAAGGCTAGTGTTGTTTTCCCCACTCCACCTTTATTGTTTGCAAATAGGACTTTTTTTAGTGCGAGTGAATTTCATATTACGGACCCTATCTTTTTCAAGTAAAGCGCAGAAAAAGTAGCAGGTACGCAAGATGAGTTGTATTTTTTCATAGATTTATTATAGCAAATAAGGTGTGGTTATATTTTTTTAGCATCAATTAATTTTCTACCAAAAATTTGGGATTATCCATAGGCGTATCCTCCATTGTTTTTAGCATATAAATTTTCCTGAAAATTAAAGAAGATTGAGCGAATTTTATCAACATTACCAAGTGCTTTTTCAGCATTAGCAATGGCGTGATATTTAATATTCAATAATACTGGCAATTTTTCTTCACCTAGTTCTTCAACTCCTCTTTCTTCATATTTTGATAATACAAAATTTAAAAACTCTTTCTGACTTTCATCTAATCCTACAAACATTTTATTTTTTGCTTGAGATATTCTCTCTACTCTTGAAATAGGCTGAGTAAGAAATGAAATGTAAGTTAAAACATCAAATAAATCACTTTTCTCTGCATCAATCATTTTTTGCAGTGCCTCAAGCTCATCTCTTCCATATCCAATCTCAGCGATTTGATCTAGGAAGGCTTGCCTAGTAGTAGGATTTGACCAGATTTTGCGCAATTCTTCTTCACTATTGAAAAACTCAGGCATAGCTCCAAATAAATTATTCATAAATTCTTGAACAGAAATTGGTTTTCCATCAGTACTCCAGAAGGAAGTGGAAATCATATGTTGGATTTCTCGTTCTTTTCCATCACGCAGTTTAATTTTGATTTTTTTCTTTTTTTCTGGTGAGGGATCGGAGCCAACATCATATTCATCCTCAGATTCATCTCTTATCACTAAGGGCTTGGTAGGTTTAGATTCATAGTCACCAGTTTCATCAATTGGTTCTCCATCCCATTCTGGGTCAGAGAAATGTTTATACGCATCTACAAAATCATAGATGGTGAAGTATTCCTTACCATCAAAAAGTCTGGTCCCTCGACCCACAATTTGTTTAAATTCAATCATGGAGTTAACTGGACGCATTAGCACAATATTTCTAATATTTCGCGCATCAACTCCGGTGGAAAGTTTTTGGGATGTGGTCAAAATAGTAGGAAGAGTTTTTTCATTGTCTTGAAACTCTCGTAAATATTGCTCTCCACGAGCACCATCATTCGCAGTTACTCGCACGCAATAACTGGGATCTTTATTTTTTTTGATTTGATTCACTAGTTCTCTAACTGCAGCGGCGTGATCTTGGGTAGCGCAAAAAATAATTGTTTTTTCATTTTGATTTATTTCATCCATCATGATTTGGACTCGTTTGGCTTCGCGTTCTTTAATTTCAATAATGCGGTTAAAATCTGGCTCTTCAATGCGGTTAAAATCTGGCTCTTCGTAAATTTTTCCTTCTTCTACTTCCCCTTCAATAAGCTGATCGTCAGCAGTATAAACATAATCGTCGAGAGTTGTTTTAATTCTTTTAACTTTAAATGGAGTCAAAAATCCATCATTCACTCCTTCTTTGAGTGAGTAAATATAAATTGGTTCACCAAAATATTTATAAGTGTCGACGTTATTTTTTCGTTTGGGAGTAGCAGTTAATCCAATTTGAACGGCAGGTGAAAAGTATTCTAAAATTCTTCGCCAATTGCCTTCATCATTAGCTCCGCCTCGATGACACTCATCAATAATAATTAGGTCGAAGAAGTCTGGTGGGTACTCTCCAAAGTAAGGCGTGTCATTGGCGCCACTCATAAAAGTTTGGAAGATGGTGAAGTAGACGCTACCGCTCATAGGTACGCCACCTTTTTTGCGAATATCGAGTGGATTAATGCGCACTAAGGCATCTTCATCAAAAGGTGAAAAGGAGTTAAAGGCTTGGTCAGCTAAGATGTTTCTATCAGCTAAAAACAATACTCTAGGTCTTCTGCTTCCATCTCGTTTTAAATTCCAGCGAGTGTGAAAAAGTTTCCAGACTGTTTGAAAAGCAATAAAGGTTTTACCAGTGCCGGTAGCGAGGGTAAGTAAGATTCTGTTTTTTTCTTCGGCGATGGCATCAAGTGTTTTGTTAACGGCGATTTCTTGGTAGTAGCGTGGTCTTTTGGTGCCACCAATGTCTTCAAATGGTTGGTTGGTAAATTTTTCTTTCCATTCGTTTTGATCGGAAAAGGTTTTATTCCATAGTTCATCTGGGGTAGGAAATTGATCTATTAGTCCTTCTCTACCTGTTTTCATGGAGATTTGGTAGATTTCTTTGCCGTTAGTGGAGTAAGTGTAGTCTATTTGGAGTTTTTGGGCATAGGTTTTGGCTTGGGCGACTCCTTCGCCAACTTTTAGTTCTAGTTTTTTGGCTTCAATGACGCCGATTTTTTTGTTTTTATAAATGAGGATGTAATCTGCGATTTCTGGCTTGCCGCGCATTCCGCCGGTTTGGATTTTGCCGTCAGTGATGCGAAATTCACGGAGGATTTTGGATCCTTCGATTTCTCCCCAACCAACCTGCTTTAATTTGGGGTCTATATATTCGGCGCGTGTATCAGCTTCATTCATAGGATTCAATTATACTTCATAACTCTCCGGCAAACGCTTTTTGTAAAACAGACTTCTTTAACTCATCTAAATCATCAATTTTTTGTTGGTAAATATCTTCAAGATTTTTAGTTTTTTTTGATAGGATATCAAGTTTGGAGATAATTCGTTTTTGAGTTGTGAGGGGTGGGAATGATATTTGAATTTTCTTTAGCAACCTAGACTTTATCCCTTTGACTGTAGCACCAGTGCCTTTTTCTAAAATCTTTTTCTGCATTGGATTAGATAAAATTAGATATTTTAAGAAAGACTGATTAATTTTTTTTAAATCTGGTTGAAAAATAATTGTTCTTTGTGCAAATGCTACTTTTTTATCTGTATCTAGTTGAGCAACATTTGCAAGAGGTGCTTCTGTTGTAAATAAAACATCTCCTTTGTGTGGAATTCCTCTCGTCATCCAAGCTTCGTAATTATCGGGATGAATAAATTCTTCTGGCAATCTTTGTAAAAATCCCTTCTTAATATTTTTTGCGGTAATTAATTTTATTCCACTTGGAGTTTTCTTAGGTGTTCTCCCTCTATAATCGATAAATTTAACATATTTATTTAATTCCACTGTTTCCCAGTCACCTCCTCCATTCATAAAAACATCTGAAAGATATGATTCAAAAAGTTCTTTAGAGTTTTGAAGATTTTCTTCAGTATTTTTTTTAGCTAATTTTATTTTGGAAAAAACCTCATTCAAAATTTTCACAATACGGTCTTGTTCAGGGAGTGGTGGGAAAGGAATTTCTATATTTTCTATCTGTGTTTTGCTAATGGAATCAAACACAGCACCTTTGTTGCCAATAATCTCACTTTTAAATAATTGCAGAAAATTAAATAAAAAATATTTATCAATATTTTTGCCAACTCTAATTGCTGCAAGACCCCGACCAATGCAAATTTTTTCTGTTGCAAAATTAGTTGGTCCAACTGGTGCTCTCACAGATATTAAAATATCCCCATCCAATGCTTCCTTTGTAATTTTTGTTGTCCAAGTTGTTGGCTCACCGATTAATTCTTCACCGAATTCTTTCTTGCCCTGATAAAAAGGTAAGCCATTTCTTGACTTATTATAAAATTTACCTTCTGGCGATTGACCTGCAATTACATCGCAAACTTCGCCGAGTTTTTTTGTTTGCCAGTTAGTTTTCATAAATTTACTCATAATTTAAAGAGTATAAATAATTCATCATTTCAATAGCAAAGTTACGAACATCTTCATCATTACTTAAAGTGACCGAGTGAGAATCAGGATTTAAAACATTCCTAAACCCATGAAGTTTTGTTTTTACTTCTTCATTACCAGAAAAAATACCATCAATCATTTTTTCTAAGCTACCACAATCAACATTCTTATCTTGTATTTGTTTTGCAAAAACAGTTGGAAGATATAAATTTTCTAAAAATGGCCTTAAATCTGTTTTTA
>JAHJBU010000071.1 GCA_018813375.1 Patescibacteria group bacterium | reverse complement strand
GAAAAACCTGCTAAAGAACCTGATAAAGCCAAGCAAGCTCAAGAAAAACCTGCTAAAGATAAAAAAGAAACAAAAGCCAAATAACTATGAAAAATCTCCTTGAATTTATCCTCATCCACCTAGTTGATCATCCAGAAGAAGTTAAAATTGAAATCGTTGAAGAAGAGCAGGGAACTACTTTCTTAATTCATGTCCACCCTGATGATATGGGGAAGGTGATTGGTAAAAAAGGCTCTGTGATTAATGCTATTCGTAGCATTGCTAAGATTAGAGCTCTTAAAGAAGGAATTAGACCTTACATCACCTTAGCTGAACCTAAAGAAATCGCTTAATCTGTCTAATCTATTTTTAAAACCCAGCCTCTTTAATTTCTTGAATATTTAGACCAAAAAGATCTTCCAAACCACCTCCGATTATCTGCTGTTGGACTTCTATTGATGGATAATAATAGCTACTAATCTCAGAAATAATTTCTTGCTCTTTACTACCAATGCTGGGTAAAGAACTTTCTAAAGAAGCTGAGACAGTTTTAGTAAAATAATAAACACTCAGCACTAATTCAGCATCAACTTGATCGGTAGGCATAATAATTTCTTCACTCTTGATATTTAAAGATATACTTTTAATAATAATCAGCGGAGCTACCCTTTCAACATCCAAAAAAAACTGCTCGACATTACTAAATAAACCAGATACTTTTAGTTCTACGTCTAGAAAACCACGGTCTTCTTTGATCACGGGAGTCACTTTTGTTTGCCCAGTATTACTCTTAGCACTGTTTATAAACTGAGCGCTCTCTGAGGCAATTTTTCCTGGAGATAAACTCATATTAGTAAAAACTACCTCACTTTTCCCGGCTATGGTACTAAGAACAGCTAATAATTCTAGCAAAGGTTTTTTTGAAGGCAATACTTGATCTACCAAATCAACTGATGCATAGGCTTCTTGAGCATCTATATTTTCCAAATCAGAAGTTTTTCGGATTAATAATTCTAATTTTTGTTGCTCTGTCTTAATTTTACGATTTAGATCAAGGGTCTGATTAATCTGAGGAGTAATACCTAAAAAAACTACTAGCAATCCAGCCACACCAATTATCACTGATATCACTAAATAGCGACGGTTAATAATTAGTGATCTAAAATTTATTTTTTGTTTCTGCTTTATTTTCATTTTTCACCCTCTTTACCCAATACAATTGTGATTTGCATCCGATAAGTACCCCCGCTATTTCTTTGTAGATTACTTTTAGCCAAAGAAGAAAATCGCTGTTTTGATTGCTCTGAATCCAAAATGTCAAAAACAGTTTCTAAAGTAAAAATATCTTTAGACAATAATCCAAAAGCTAAAAGTTGAGAATCAGCATCATAAGCAATTCTGTCTATGACGACATCTGGACCAAAAACTTGAGAAAAATAACCAATTACGTCTTGTTTGTCTTTTCTCTGAGAGAAAATCTCACTTAAAACTCTTAACTTGCTTACAAATAGCACAAAAGATTTTTCTGTAGCTTCTTTAGATTTAATTCTTTCTAACAAATTTTCTCTAGAACTTTGAATATCACCAAGCTGTGACACAAAATAGAATTTAAACCCCAAAACCCCAGCTAAAATTAATAGAAAAACTGAAGTTGTAATCGCAGCAATATTAAAAAATTTTTTGTCGTTTTGCCCCAACTTAGTTAAAGCTTTAATACGACCACGAACAAAATTAATTTCCTTCATGATTTAAAATTCCTCACGCATCAAAAGCCCCATACAAACAGTCCAGGTAGGGTGATTGCCCTCAGGGATTACTCCCTCTGCCTGAGAAAATGGAGCAGCCACCAGGACCTCGACTCCTAGCTCTTGGGTAATATACTGCACCAATCCAGGTAACAAAGTTGGGCCCCCTGATAAAAGTACTCGCTGAGTACTTACCCCCGGATTCTGATTGGCAAAAAAGGTAGTAGCTTTTTTAATCTCATTGATTAAAATATTTATTGCTGGCAACAAAATGGTTCTAACTTTTCCCTCAAACTGTTGAGAGTCTAGCCCATAAGTACGTTTATATTCTTCAGCTTGTTGTTTATCTAGATTAATTTGTCTTTTTAAAGCCTCTGTTAAAATTTGCCCACCAGTCATTTGCGAAGTAACAAACCTTAACTCACCCTGATAAACCATTGCCATCTGGGTACTACTAGCTCCCATCTGCACTACCAGAGTAGGTGGCTCTTCAATAGCAATATCTAAAGATCTTAAAACAGACAAAATTTGTGTCTCTAGTATCCTAGGCTCAATACCAAGTGTTAAAAAAATATTAATATATCTCTCCACGATATCCCTATGTATGCCAACCAGCAATACTCTCATTTTTTCATTATTTTGTTTTTCTTTAGTTGGTCGATACAGCACTTGGTACTGCAGAGATAATTGATCAGGAGGAATTGGGATATGCTGTTCAGCTTGCCAGCCAATGGCTGAAGCCAACTCAGCGTCACTTAAAACTGGTAACTCAATTAGCTTGGTTGAAACTACAGCTTCTGGCAAACTCAATCTCACATCTGTTTGCGGCAATTTATAATCGGTAATCAGAGAATTAATTAAATCAGATAGTTTTTGACCTAAAGCTTCATCGCTTGGAATAGCTACTCCCAGAGGATTAAAAACCTCAACCGTTCGCTCAATGGTTATTTTTTTTCCAGGTTTTGCACTAATGGCTTTGATGGTATAAGTGCCGATATCGAGAGCAAGAATAGACATAATATTTTTTTAAACTACAAACCTTATTTTGTTAAACTATTACCACTGTAGATTGCATAATCAAATATTGATGGAGCAGAGGAAAGAGACCTGTTAACTTCAACTATCCTAGCTTCATTGCTGTTTTCACTAGTAGCCTCTGACCTAACAGAATAATACTGAGCTGACATAGTAAAGTCACTACTTGAAATCTTAACATGGGTGTCATTGTAAACCGGTTTAATCCTAACTAAAAAATCACCAGCTAATAGAGGCAGATTATAACGACGCTTATAACCATTCTCGTCAATCACGCCACCTAAATCAAAACCATCGCTTCTATCGCAACCTCCTAAGGGATAGTATCTTGCCTGAGTAATTCCAGCACCATCGTAATACACCGAGGCTATAATAGAAGCTATATCAGTTAGACAATCAGTATCATGAGACCAATCTATTTGTAAAAAGTCACCATCGCCAGCCCCAGTCACATCTACTCCCACAGATATACCTTCGAATAATCTTGTTTCTAAGTTATTAATTTTATTAATTGTATATTCCACATCAATCCCATCAAGGTCCTCAACTGTTCCAGAGATAGACTCTCCTGGAAAATCTAAATCACTAGAAAGAGCTTGTTCAACTCCTTGCTCTGCAGCATTAAAGACTCTGGCAGAGTCTGATTCTTTTCCAGATAAAAAAGCTTCTTGGGTGGTTCTAGTAGCTAATGACATGCCAATAGTTAGCATGCCGGTCATAATTAGCAACACAACTAACCCTACTTGCCCAGATTGAGAAGTTGATCTAAATTTCATCTAACATACATCATAAGAAATTTCTCACTAAACTGCAATAAGAGACCATGCTACACTTATTAATATGAAGAAAAATTTTATTTTTAGGGCACGTGCCTATCAGCAGGCAGGCTTTACCTTGATTGAACTACTTATCGTAATTACATTAACTGTCATAATGCTTTTAACTGCCTCAACTCTATTTATGACTTTTTTAATCAGTGGAGCTAAAGTAAATAGCGCTCAGCTAGTCAAGCAAGAAGGTCAGCATGCTTTAACTCAAATTGAGTTTTTACTGCGCAATGCAATCGAAATTGTACCAAATAGTGACGGTGATAAATGTATCCCCGATATGACTGAAATTAAATTTCGCTCAATGGATGGAGAAGAGACTACCCTAGTGGTTGAAGATGATGATGGAATTGATAAAATCGCCTCTAACTCAGGCATATATCTGACGTCTGATGCAGTAGAAATTGTAGGTGGTAGCATCAACTTTACTTGTACACAAAACAACGACCAAAGCCACCCTCACGTTAATTTTTCTTTTACACTCAGAAAGGGAACTCTTGGGGTAGATAAGGCAAGAGATATTGTTGAAGAAACTTTCACAGCTAGCACTACTATTCGCAGTTTATAAAATTAAAAATTAATTTATTTCTTTAAATGTCTGCTCTGCGGTAGACTCTTTGTTAGTCTCAGCATCTGTCCATTTGACCACTATCACCACCCTAACCTCATCGACCGCGCTAGTTAACGTTGCTTCTCTTAAAAAATTAGTTCCAGGAATAGTCTCACTCGCACCACACGCTCCAATAGCTAAGCTAAAAAATTCAGCTGAATCTGCTGGAATGGTATCTAGACAGTAAATCCCATCAACAAGCGCCAACTGAAATGACTCCCAGCCCAATGCATATTTTTCTCGACGAAATACCTCTAGAGCTTCTTGGGCATAAGTAGTTGACATGCTTAACTTTTTATTCTCAGATGTATTTTTAGCTGACATACTCAAACTTCCTGCAATAGCAGTTAAAACAGTTGCAACCACCACAGTCACTATTAAAATTTCTATTAAAGTTTGACCTGCTTGAGCGCGAACTCTATTAATCTTCATCTTAATTCTCCTGTTATAAAAGCCCTCCTTGAGTAATTTCCCCCCCGGGAGTGACAACAAATTGATAAGTAATATTATCTGAGTTATTAGTTACTCCTACTGTTATTGAATCATCTCCAGCAATCCCACCATGTAAAACCAAAAAAGTAATCTCAATCTCACTGCTAAGCGTGGTACCATCCAATAAATCAAAACTATTTCTCGGGATTTCGCCACCCCGACAGTTAGCTATTATTTTAATTTGCTTGCTAGCACCAGCGTCAACTGACCTCACAATATAACCATTTAACTTATCACAACCATCTGGCGTTTCTCCTATTCTAGAAAATGTCTGAGCAGTTCTTAGATAACCTTGCATTTCTTTAGCCGAATTTACCACTTGCTGCTTATCATTAAAATTTATAAACGAAGCTATTCCACCACCAGTGATCAGTAGAATAATCGCTGTTACTACTATTAATTCAATTAAAGTAAAACCTGAAGAATAGCTAATGAGGTGTGGTTTTTTTATCACCATCTTATGGATTATCAATGCAATATATATCTGGTAGCGTTGCTGTTTCTAAAATAGCACAAAGCTCAAATATGCGTCCATCTACAGAGCAGGTATAAACATAGTCATAAGTAGGAGACTTTGGGTCTACAATTGAATCAAAACTAATATAGTCATCAATTGTAATCAACATTGCTGTAAAATCAGCAGCATCAGTACAAGTTGGATAAAGATCCTCGTCATTGCGATAAAGCACTAAAGCCTGCCGCACTGCTTCTAGATCAGATTTTCTCTTCGCATTTCTTGCATTTCTCGTAGATTGAGCGTAGCTCACCAAACCAATGGTGGTAAGAACAATCATGATTGTGGTTACTACCAAAAGCTCAATTAAAGAAAATCCTGTCCGCTGGTAGGCATAGCCTGGCTGAGATTTTTTAATCATAATCCTCCTCCTCTTACAATAACAGTCAATGTACTAATAGGCAATTCCGCTGATAAAAGACCATTACTATCTTTAGCAGCTACCTTAACATTATAGCGACAATTCTCATTGGCACATAAGTAGGTATGTTCTACCACCGTATTACCACTAGTGGAATAATCAATGGTTCCATCGCCATAATCAAGCGTAACAGACATGTCTTCGGCTTCACCCTTATCAATCACGTAACTTAAAGAAACTATATCATTAGAATTAATCACAAGAGTTCTATTTTTTAAATCCATAGCTGGCTGAGAGTTAAAAGCTAAAATTATAGGGCGGCTATTGCAGGTAGCAAAACATGATTTAGGACAATCAAGTGCTTGGGGAAACTTCTCTCCAATTCCTTGCTGAGATTCTGGCTGACAACAAATAAAACCATATCCAACACACGTTGAGATCGGACTAACCCCTAAACTCTCATCTGGAGAAAATTTAACAATCAACTCATTTTCAACTCCAACTGCTCTTTGTTGCCCAAATATCTCTAAAACCACGCTACTTTTTGAGCTTCCCCAGATAATACCCGCGCTTCCAGGCACTTTTTCTACCAATATTGGTAAATGCTGATGATCAATTACAATTGGATCAATACTCAGCTGAGAGCATAATATTTCAGTCACATATTCTGTAGAAGAAAGAAAGCGAAGCTGGGCAATGGTAGAAATATCACTTTGAGCAAACCCACCTCCACTTTCTCTACATTTAGCTACATATGTTTTTTTATTATAAGCACTTTTTAAATTAGCTAAAGATTTAGTTATATTTCTAGTACCAAGAAAAAGAAAAACTTCTCGTGCAATTAAAGCACTTGCTACTCCTAAAATTAGAAGCGTAAATGTAGATTTTAATAAAATTTTAGCTACTCTCATAAGTTATTAATTTAACCTTTACCAATAATATTACAGCCATTGGAAGTACCAAGTAAAGATAGCCTCTCCCCAAACTAAACTCAAAATTGTTCCAATAATAATAAAAGGACCAAATGGAATAACTTGCCCTAGTTTACGCTTACCAGAAATAAGCAATCCAGAAGCTACTAAACCCCCCAAAATAAACGATAAAAATATCCCTACAAAGACTTTGGGCCACCCCAGCAGCAAGGCCATAGGTGCTGATAACTTAATATCTCCCAAACCCATACCCTTACCCTTAGTTAACCACCACAAACCCATAAAAAACATCACTGCACATATCATTCCTAATATAGTCATCCAGAGATCATTGGGCTGCATAATCCCAGCCCCAGTTAAATAAAGCCTGTAAATCACAGCCATAAAAAACATAATCCCCACGGCTAAATCTGGAACTATAAAATATAACAAATCCGCAAAAAAAATAACGATTAATATGACTCCAACTATTAGCCAAAACAATGGTTGCAAAACCGAAAAAGGAGCAATAGTTAATTTAAAAAAAACAGCGCCAATCCAGTACCACCAGACAAAAAGAGAGCCGGTCATAAACTCAACCACTGGGTATGAAGCAGAGATAGTTTTCTTGCAACATCTAGATTTCCTTTTTAAAAATATAAAAGACAAAAGCGGGATATTGTCATACCAAGCTATTTTTTTATGGCAATGATCGCAGTGTGAGCGCCCAATCACCCATGACTCTCCCTGCACAGTTCTATAGATAAGTACATTTAAAAAACTACCAATCACTGCCCCTAATATAAATAAAAAAATACCTACTAGAATAAAATATGTAGACATATTGACATCATATCAGGAATTTGCACTAATAAAATTAAGGCAAGCAGATTAAGTTTACTGCCGGACTTGTGGGAATAGTCCCGTCTGTAGTGTTACAAGAAGTTACTGGCATTTCTGCTACTCGATCTTCATCAGCACAATCTGTTGCAGCCTCAACCTTAAATTGATTAGAGGCAGGATTAAAACAAACATATACATCTCCGTCAGTTTCTTTGGATAGATAAAGCATATTAGTAACTGCAGTTTTTGCTAATTGAGTAAGGAAGCTCGCTTTAACTTCGCTACTTTCAGAAAGAGCTCTTAGCCAATAATTTTTTGTAGTTGGAGTACTTGGAATACCACTGAAAGGAATACCCCCACCAATCTGACAAAAAGTGTAAGAATCCTCATTTACTTCTGGAAGATTACAATCATCTTCAGTGATTACGTCATTAGCTAAAGGAAAAGCCAGAGAAGGCTCAGTCTCAACTCCTAAAACTGAATAAGTAATAGTATTCCATGGATATCTCTCTTGAATGGCATAAAATCTATCAAGAGCATTGATTAATTGAGCAGCGTTTGCTCTTTTTCTGGTATCTCTGCCTTTATTGATCTGCTCGATAGGATTAATAGAGGATAACACTGCCACTGCCAATACACCAATCACAGCAATCACCACCAATAACTCAATCATGGTGAAACCTGCTTGCTGATAAGTGCGACCTACTTTTGCAGATGTTAAGGATAAAAGTTTAGACAGTTTTTTCATAAAAATAATTAAAAAATACTTATACCTATTTAGCATTGCACTCTAAAACTGATTCGTCAAGCTGTAAATTGGCATAATTATCGCCACCACCATTACCCCCACCCCCAATCCCAAAACAATCATAATCATAGGCTCTAATGCAGTGGTTAAATTCTTAACCGCTTGCTGGCTTTCAGCTTCATAGTAAATCGATAATTTAAGTAAAACTTCATCTAGTTTTCCTGTTTCTTCTCCAACTGCCACCATTTGATATAAAATGGGTGGGAAAATCTCATTAGCACCCAAAGCCTGAGATAAACTTAGACCTTTTTCTAATTTAGAAGCAGCTTGTTCAAAAGCATCCCGATAACTAATGCTATCCATAGCCTCAGAAACAATTCGCAGTCCTTTAATCAGTGATACACCAGCGCTTATCAGAAGTGACAGCGTACGAGCAAATTCAGTTAAAATTATTTTTTTCTTCAAATCTCCAAAAACTGGCATTTTTAAAAGTAATTTATCTATAGCATGATTACCAACGTCAGTCTTTCGCCAGCTATGAAACAAATATCCACCTCCGGCAATTAACGCCAATATTAACCACCAAAACCCCACAAAAAAGTTTGAAATATCTATAAGCAATTGAGTAATAAATGGCAAATCAGCCCCAAAATCTGCATACATCTCAGTTAACTTAGGAATCACCACAATCATCATTACAAAAGCCACAGCAATCATTGTAATAACCACAATAATGGGATATATCAAAGCGCCTTTTGTTTTACTACGAAATTCTTTTTGTTTATCTAAAGTATCAGCCAAACGAGATAAAATTTCATCTAAAACTCCACCTGCCTCGCCAGCTCTCACAAGTTGAGTATAAACTCTAGAAAAAATATTTGATTTTTTTTCTAAAGCTTTAGAAAAAGTACTCCCACCCTCAATATCGCGCAAAATATCATTTAGAACAATAGAAACCTCAGCCCGACTTTGTTCAGCCAAAATCGACAATGCAGTACTAAGAGGCAAACCAGCTGTAACCATAGTTGAGAGTTGACGGGTCAAATTAACCACATCATCAGGCTTAATCCCAGATAACATCGAATTAAAAGCAGCAAAATAACCACTACCTAGAGGCATAATATCAATTACTAACAAGCCTCTACTAGATAAAGTTGAAGCCGCAGCATTCTGGCTTCTAGCCTCAACCTTACCCTTTATAGTTTCACCATGCTCATTTTTAACAGCATACCTAAAAAAAGGCATTAGCTTCCTTCCAGTAACTGATCAAATAAATCTAGTCTAAAAGCATACTCACGAGCTGTCTCAACACTAATTAAGCCCTGCTTAACTCTTCGCAGTAGAGAAGTTTCTATGAGAATCATTCCTTCAGCCCCTCCTGTTTGAATCACATTATCGATTTGAAAAGCCTTGGATTCTCGAATTAAATTTTTAACAGCTGAATTGGCCAACATTATCTCCACCACCGCCACCCGACCTCCTTGGAGAGAAGGAACCAAACGCTGAGAAACAACTGCCTTAATTGATCCTGCTAACTGCTGTCTAATCTGAGCTTGTTGGTGAGCTGGAAAAACATCAATTATCCTATCAACGGTTTGAGAAGCTGTGCTGGTATGCAAAGTGGTAAAAACTAAGTGTCCAGTCTCAGCAACAGTAATAGCTGAGGCAATTGTTTCATAGTCCCTAATTTCTCCCACCAGCACTACATCTGGATCTTCTCGTAATGCAGATCTAAGCGCCAAGCTCCAGTCTTGAGTATCGTGATTCATTTCCCGCTGAGAAACAATGCTTTTTTTAGACTCATAAATAAACTCAATCGGATCTTCTATAGTTAAAATATGCTCAGCCCGCTGTTGATTAATTTCTTCAATGAGAGCAGCTAATGTAGTTGATTTTCCCTCACCAGTTGGACCAGTCACTAAAACCAAACCCTGTTTGTAAGTAGTAAATTGATGAAAAATATCTGGAAGCAATAGCTCATCTATACTTTTAATTTTTTGGGGTATTAAACGCAAGGCTGCTGCCATAGCTCCCTTTGCGTGGTAAACATTAACTCTAAAACGATTCTTATCCCCAAATTGAAAACCAAAATCTAATTCTTTATGTAATTTGATGTAATCTAACTGCTCTTTAGTTAAAAGCGGATTAATTAAAATTAAAGTTTGCTCTGGGTTTAAGACTGGAGTGCCCGCAATTGGTTGCAAACGACCAGCAACTCGAAGCGTTGGCGAAGATCCAGCAATAATATGCAAATCAGAGCCTTTTTTTTCAATCAATAATTTTATCATGTCAAAAATATTCATAGTTCTCCTTAGCTTCTCTCTTACACTTTACACATCAGCTACTCTAATAACTTCTTCTAATGTAGTTATACCAGCTAATGCCTTAAGATATCCATGTTGTTTCATTAACAACATCCCATTTTTAAGCGCTACTTTTTCAATATCAGCTGCAGAGGATTTTTGCAAAATCATCCTGCTAATTTCCTCTGAGATAGGCATGACTTCATAAATACCCACTCGACCCTTAAACTCTGTTTCATTTTGTGGCAGGTTTTTTTTAGGCCGATACAAAACAATGTTTTTGGGATCTTTATTATTTTGTTGACACCACTTATCAAAATAGCTCCCTAAAACTTTCTTTATATTCTCAACTACTTCTGGTGCTGCTTGATATTCTTCTTTGTAGTCAGGATTAATTCTTCGGACTACTCTTTGTGCCATAACTAACTTCATGCTTGATGCTAATAAAAAAGTCTCAGCTCCCATATCAATCAACCTAGGTAAGACTCCAGCTGCAGAACTAGTATGCACAGTAGAAAAAACTAAATGACCGGTCAATGAAGCCTGAATAGCCAAACCAACTGTTTCACTATCACGAATTTCTCCGACCATAATAACATTGGGGTCTTGACGTAAAAACGACCGCAAGCCAGTTGCAAATGTTAAACCTGCCTGAGGATTAATCTGAACTTGATTTACTCCAGCAATCTGGTATTCAACTGGATCTTCTAGAGTTAAAATATTAATTTTAGGTGAGTTAATAATATGTATGAGTGAGTATAAAGTGGTAGTTTTTCCTGAGCCTGTAGGACCAGTTATTAAAATAATTCCATTGGGAACTTTAATTACATCTTCTACGAAACGCAACGCCAGCCCATCCAAGCCAAGCTCTGGCAAAGTTGGTACTTTAAGATTCTTTTTTAATAATCTCATTACTATTTTCTCACCATGAACAGTTGGTAGAGTAGAGATGCGCAAGTCAACTTCTTCACCTTCAGATTCAAAAGTAAATCGTCCGTCTTGAGGAACTCTCTTTTCATCAATTTTTAAATGTGACAAAATTTTAATTCTTGATACTACTGCATCGTGAACGGATTTGGGTAAAATCAATTTCTCTTGTAGCACACCGTCAATCCGGTATCTAATTCTAGTTCTTTCTATCTCTGGCTCAATATGAACATCTGAAGCTCTAGCCTTCATAGCAAAAGAAAGAATTGTTTCCACAATTTTAGTAATTGGCGCCTGCCTAACTACGCCACGTGATAAGTCTGATAAGTTTTGAGATTTAAATCCAGCTGGTTTGGCAGTTTCCTCCAAAGCCTTAGTTACTTCTACAGAGAGACTCTGTGCATAGCGCTCCGCGATTTTTTGTTCAATTTCAGATGGAACAGCATAGTGAGCTTGTATCCTAAAACCAGTTTTTTGCTGAGCAAAATCAATTGCGGTCACATCAAGTGGATTTTTCATTGCCACTTTAAGAATCTTGTCCTCCTCACTAATGGCAAAAGGCAATATTTGATAACGACGAGCCACGCTCTCTGATAATGTACTTAATGCCTCTGGTGAAACCCCAGTTTCAGAAATTTTAATAAAAGGCATGTTATAAAGTTGAGCCTTAGCTTTTGTGAGCACCTCCTCAGAAACTATCTTTTGTTCTAATATGATTTCTTCGATACTCTTACCAGAACTAAGCTGAGAAACAGATAGTTGATCTGCATCAACTTGAGATAAAGATTGCTGCGCAACCAAAACCTCTAGTAAAGAATTAAATTTTTGACTCTCATCAACAACTAATTGAGGTTGCAAAGGTTGTAAAAGAGCAGGGGATTGTACGGTAGATTTAGCAGAGGATTGCCCAGTAGATTTAGCAGGGGATTGCCCAGTAGATTGATTTCTTTGGACTGAAACTGGTTGTGTTGGTGGTACTTGGGCAGGTTCTGTCATACAATTCAAAAGCACTCTCGCAACTACGAGATTGCCTTTCTTATACGATATATTATCCAAACTAAATGAGCAACGACCAGCCCTCAGCCATCCTCCTAACTCCTGCCATATTAGTAGTATCGCCCTTGGCTAACCAAAAAAAGATTGCTATTTCATTTTTAAATAGCCAGCTAAGCTGGAAATTTTCCCCAAACTCACTTCAGCTAAGATGGCTAAACCAAGAACAAAACAAAATTTCTATTGAAATGATCAGGGACTTAATTGGTGAGTTAGCCTATGCCGCTCACATGGGAAAATCACGCGCCTTTATCTTTCTTTACAGCGAGCAAATTTCAATAGCTGCCCAACACGCTCTTCTTAAATCCTTAGAAGAACCCCCAGTTAATACTCAGCTAATATTAATTACCTCATTACCCAGTCAATTTCTACCAACGATTCGTTCGCGTTGCTTAACTTATTATTACCAATCAACTAACGAATTACCAATAAACATTACTCTCCCTGAAATTTTAGAGGCTCTTTTTTCAAACCCAAAATCTGTCAATTATCACCAGTTAGTTGATCTAGCCAATGAATATAAAGACAGAGAGCAGGCCATTGCACTAATTCAACAGTCACTAATTACACTCCACAATCAACAACAAACAACCAGCAAAAATAGACAAATTCAGCTACAAACCATACTACTAAGAACCTTACAAAATCTAAAAGCAAATGTTAATGTTTGCCTTGCGCTGGAACACTGCTTTTTTACGATCAAAAAATAAAAACCCGATTTTAATGCGTTTGAACGCCTTTCCTGAGGAGTCAAGGCTTTATTTTTATGCTACAGTGTGATAGAACGAATATCTCTATGTCAGCAATAACAATAAAATACGATGCCAAACAAATCAAAGTCCTTAAGGGTCTAGAGCCTGTCAGAAAACGCCCAGGGATGTATATTGGCTCCACCGACGCTAAGGGCCTACACCACCTAGCTAAAGAAATACTAGATAACTCTGTAGATGAGGCAATTGCTGGTTTTGGTAAAAAAATTCAACTATTCCGACGCCTCCCCAATGAAACTGAACAAAAAATTGCCAAAAATCAAAAATTAGGCGAACAAGCTATTACTGTAGTTGATAATGGTCGCGGTATCCCAGTTGCCAAACATGAATCTGGTATTTCTGCCATGGAAGTTGTGATGACTAAACTCCATGCTGGTGGCAAGTTTGAAGAAACTGCCTATCAAGCCTCAGGTGGTTTGCACGGAGTGGGGTCTTCGGCAGTAAATGCCCTGTCTTGCGCCATGCAAGTGGTTTCAAAAAGAAATAACAAATATTACTATCAAGCTTATTCCCAGGGCAAGCCAAAAGCTAAAGTTAAAATAATTGAAAAAAACCAGCTTCAGGAGTTATTTCCCTTAGAAACAAAAGATTTTATCAATTACCAAACTGGAACTCTAGTTAGTTTTATTCCTGATACCAGCATTTTTTCTGCTACTGCCTTTAGCGCAACAATTTTATCTCAGGTCTTAAAAGACCGCGCCTACCTAATGGCTGGACTTTATTTTGAGCTTTATGATCAAATAAAAAATAGCCGTAAACATTTTTATTTTGAAAATGGAATCCGCTCCCTAGTCAAACACATCAACATGACTCGCAAACCACTGCATGAAGTATTTTATACTTCTAAATTTTGGACTGATGAAGAGACTGGTAAAAGCATCGGGGTAGAAGTAGCGCTTCAGTACAATGATTCTTTTAATGAACGAATTGAAAGTTATGTCAATGTCATTAATACCGCCGACGGCGGGACTCACATTAATGGGTTTAGGACTGGAATAAGCAAAGTAATGCGAGATTATGCTGAAAAAAACGAACTCCTTAAACCCAAGGAATCATTTACACTAGATGACCTCATGGAGGGTTTAACTGCGGTTATCTTTGTCAAAATGTCAGCCAATGATCTTCAGTTTGAGTCACAGACCAAAGCCAAGCTTAATAACCCAGAAGCTCAGTCAGCAGTTTATTATATAGTTAAAGAAAATTTTGAAATTTTCCTTGAAGAAAACCCTAAGGTTGGTAAAATAATTATTGGTAAAATTATGCTCGCCGCGCGCGCGCGGCTCGCAGCAAGAGCCGCTAAAGAAGCAGTGGTACGAAAAGGCATTTTAGAAGGCAGCTCATTACCAGGTAAATTAGCAGACTGCCAAAACCGTAATGCAGAAGAAGCAGAAATTTATATAGTTGAGGGCGATAGTGCCGGTGGCTGTTTTTCAGAGGATACTCAAATTGCATTAGCTGATGGACGTAACTTGAGTTTTATTGAACTAACCAAAGAAACCAAGCAAGGAAAACAAAATTTTTGTTATACCATTCGCCAAAATGGAAAAATTGGTTTAGAAAAAATTTTAAACCCCAGAATAACTAAAAAAAATACCAAAGTAGTCCAAGTTATTTTAGATAATGATGAAAAAATTACTTGCACTCCAGATCATAAATTTATGCTAAGAGATGGCAACTACAAACAAGCTAAGAATCTAAAAACAAATGACTCTCTAATGCCTCTTTATCGGAAAGCACTTAATGCAGCAGCTCACTATAACCACAAGGTTGTTTGCGTTAAAGATCTAAAAAAGAAAATCGATGTCTATGATATTGAAATTCCAAACAGTCATAACTTCGCTTTAGCTTCTGGGGTTTTTGTGCATAACAGTGCTAAACAAGGTCGTGACCGCAAATTTCAAGCCATCTTTCCGCTACGTGGCAAAATTCTTAATACCGAGCGCGCTAGACTTGATAAAGTCGTGGCCTTTGAAGAGCTTAAAAACTTAGTCATTGCTCTAGGAGCTGGGATTGGTGAAACCTTTAATAGTAAAAATCTTCGCTACCACCGTATTATTCTCATGAATGACGCAGATGTGGATGGTGAACACATTACCACCCTAGGTCTAACTTTCTTTTTTAGACACTTACCAAAAATAGTCGAACAAGGTTATTTATATATCGCTGTGCCACCACTTTATAAAATCACTGCCGGCAAAATTGAAGAATACGTCTATACCGAAGACGCCAAAGAAGCTAAATTAAAAGAAATAAAACAAAAATATCAGGGAAATATTAAAATTCAACGCTATAAGGGATTGGGTGAAATGAATCCCGAGCAACTCTGGGAAACAACTATGGATCCTACCACCAGAATGCTTAAAAAAGTCACCATTGGTGATGCACAAGTAGCTGATCAAACTTTTAGTGACCTCATGGGTGATGATGTCACACCTAGAAAGAAATTTATCCAGAAACAAGCTCAATTTGCTCAAATAGATATTTAATAAGTAGGAATAAAAAAATATGCCAAAAACTTACATCATCGGCCATCTTAAACCAGATACTGACGCAGTGGTTGCAGCTATGGCATTGGAATATTTATTCCTAGAGAGAGATTGTTTTGGCTATGACCAACCACAAGCAGTAATTACTGATCCTCTTAGTCCAGAAACAAATTATTTATTTGACAAATTTAAAGTTGAAGCTCCACCACTAATCACTGTGACTGAAATTGGTGCTGATGACCAAGTAGTTTTAGTAGATCATAATGAAAAATCGCAAAGATTGACTGGCTTAGACGAAGCTAGGATCGTGGAGATTGTGGACCACCATAAAGCTAATCTTAATCTCAGCACGCCTGTTTTTTTAAACTTTAAGCCTTGGGGCTCAACTGCCACCATTGTTTACTTTTTCATGGAAGAAAATGGTGTTACCCCAGATAAAAAACTAGCTGCTTTAATGTTGGCCGCAATTATATCCGACACCGTTGGCTTTAAGAGCGCAACTACGACTGATAAAGATAGAAAATTTGGTGCCAAGCTCGCAAAACTGGCAGAGATCAATGACATTGATGCTTTTGCTTTTGAAATTTTTAAAGCTAAATCAGATATTTCTACTTTAAATGATGAGGAAATTGTCCAAAATGACTACAAAATTTATGAATTTGACCAAAAAACTTTTATTAGTCAGCTAGAAACTATCCAACAAGAGACTTTACTGGCCAAAAAAGATCAACTACTAGCTGCTATGGCAAATGTTAAATCACAACTTGAGGTAGAACTATTATTTGTTGCCGTGACTGATGTTTTACAAATAAACACCAAATTGTTACTAGCTGGAGAAGCAGAGGTAATTACTGCAGAACGAGCCTTTGGTGGTAGTGCAGTTGACTATATTCTAGACATTGGACCCAAAATGTCACGCAAAAAAGAAATTGCACCTGCAATTGAAAAAGTATTAAAAAACAACAACTAAAAACATATGACAGACCAAGACAATCAACCTGAAGCAGAAGCAACACAAGACGAAGCCTTGGTTAATGGCAATGCCACTAAAATTGGCACTATTGAAGACTCTCCATACGGCAAAATGAAGTACATCTCTATTTCCAAAGAGATGGAAAAATCATATCTAGATTACGCTATGAGCGTAATTGTCAGCCGGGCACTACCAGATGTACGCGATGGCCTCAAGCCGGTCCATCGTCGAATTCTTTTCTCAATGTTTAAAAGTGGCATTCACCACAGCAGCTCTTATAAAAAATCTGCCCGCATAGTTGGTGATGTTTTAGGTAAATATCACCCTCACGGTGATGCTCCAGTTTATGGCTCTCTAGTACGCCTGGCTCAAAGCTTTAGCATGCGCTATCCACTCATTGATGGACAAGGAAACTTTGGATCGGTTGATGGCGATAGTCCAGCTGCCATGCGTTACACAGAAGCCAGGATGGCTAAAATATCTCAAGAACTTCTCCAAGACATAAATAAAAAAACTGTCAAGTTTTTAGATAACTTTGATGGCTCACTCCAAGAACCACATGTCTTACCAGCCAAATTACCCAACTTACTACTAATGGGCGCAGAAGGTATTGCTGTGGGTATGGCAACTAAAATCCCACCACATAACTTAGTTGAAGTTTGTCAAACCATCATCGCCATGGTTAAAGATAGTCAATCTGAAGTTAGTGAAGAAATTAAACTTAAAATAGCTAAGCTTAAAAAACAAACCGAGACTAAGAAAAAAATCGACACTCAAGAAATTGTCGCCTCAGAATTAATCGATGCTTATTTAGCCCAAGATGCCATAAATCTAGCTGGAGATTTTCAAACAGAGATTACCTTTGATCAAATTACAGATCACATCCAAGGTCCAGATTTTCCTACTGCTGGAATCATCTATGATTTTAATGCTATTAAAGAAGCCTATCAAACTGGCAAGGGTAAAATTGTTATTCGCGCCAAAGCTCAGATTGAAGAAACAAAAAATGGCAGATTTCAAATTATCGTGACTGAGCTACCATATCAAGTCAATAAAGCCAGACTACTCATGCAAATTGCAGACTTAGTCAAAAAGGGTCGGATTGAAGGAATTAAAGATCTCAATGATGATTCTGACCGCATTGGCTTACAAGTCACCATTGATCTTAAAAAAAACGCCCGGCCCAAAGTAGTTTTAAACAAACTTTTTAAGTACTCTCAGCTTCAGACAAGTTTCCCAGTCAATATGGTGGCACTCTCTAGTAATGGCACGCCACAACTAATGAACATTAAGCAAATTTTACGCGAGTACGTAATTCACCGCCAGCTAGTCATCGTCAGACGTAGCCAATATGATCTGGCCGAAGCTCGTAATCGTGCTCACATTTTAGAAGGTTTATTAATCGCACTTAAAAATCTAGATGAGGTTATCAAAACCATACGCAACTCAGCAGATAGTGAAAAAGCTAAAAATTCTTTAATGAGAAAATTTGACTTTAGTGAAATTCAAGCCTTAGCCATCTTAGATATGCAGCTCAAGCGCCTGGCGGCCCTAGAGCGTCAAAAAATTGAAGATGAATACAAAGCAATTAAGGTAACTATTGATCAGCTGCTTATACTTTTAAGCGATCCACAAGAAATTCTCAAGGTTATAATTACAGAAACAAAACAACTCATTGTTGACTATGGTGATAAACGCCGCACTAAACTAATTAAAAGTAAAGTTGGCGAATTTAACGAAGAAGATCTGGTGGCCAATGAAGCCTCAGTGATTACCTTAACAGAATCTGGTTATATAAAACGATTAAATCCCAGCGCACTTCGCTCACAATCTCGTGGTGGTAAGGGTGCTAAAGGTTTAAATATGAAAGAGCTAGATTTAGTGCACTCCATCGTCTTTACAGAAACTCATGATAATTTACTCATGTTTACAAATCAGGGCAGGGTCTTTGAAATCAAGACTTTCCAAGTTCCAGAAGTTAGCCGCCAAGCTAAAGGTACAGCCATAGTTAATCTGCTCAACCTCAAGGTGGAAGAAAAAGTCCAGTCTATTTTAGTAATAGATCTAGAAAAAGATAAAGACAGATATATTACTTTAGCGACTAAAAAGGGCCTGGTTAAAAAAAGCTCAGTAAAACTCTATAACAACATCCGCCAATCTGGGATCATCGCTGTTATGCTCAATAATGACGATGAGGTTGTGCGTGGTCAACTCACCGATGGAGAAGATCATATTTTACTCACCACCAAGCAAGGGAAGTCAATTCGCTTCTCAGAAAAACAAGTCAAAGATTCTAATCGTGACACCAAAGGCGTAAAAGGTATTACCCTGAAAAAAGAAGATTATGTGATTGGAATGGAAGTGTTTTTAGAAGAAAAAGAAAAAGTAGGCAATAAAACTTTTGATAAACAACTTCTAGTGGTAACTGAAAACGGCATGGGCAAACGCACTAAGCTAAGTGCTTATCCAGTCCAAAAACGTTCTGGCATGGGGGTCAAGGTAGCTGATGTGACTAAAAAAACCGGTAATATTGCCTCGGTGCGCTTAGTTCAACCCACTCACAAACAACTAGTAATTGGCACCAAACTAGGCCAAACCATCAAGATGCCTATTACTAAAAAATCAATCCCTACCTTAACTCGCCCTACTCAAGGAGTAATCTTAATGAGACTTAAAAAAGGTGACAAAGTTGTGGCTGTAACACTCACAGAAGAAGTTGAGGAAGAGAAGAAGTAAAACTTAGTCTTAGCAAGGGCCCGTGGCGCAGTTGGTAGCGCGCCTCGCTGGCAGCGAGGAGGTCACCGGTTCGAACCCGGTCGGGTCCACTGAAGGCAGCATTCAAAAACAACATCTCTTTCT
>JAHJBU010000070.1 GCA_018813375.1 Patescibacteria group bacterium | reverse complement strand
TGTTTTCTAGTATCCAAGTCGATGAAGTTTGACGAGGATCGGGGTGCCACTTAATATTTACCCAGCTCATAGCTTCCCAAATTTGAAATAAGATGACTGTAGTAAGTAAAGTTACCATAATTAATCGTTTGCTTTTGTTAAATCGTTGAGAGATTTCATCCCAAACAAAGCTCATTATCAGGATCAACATTGGTAAAAGAACTAAAGCCCTATTACCCGTGGCATAGATTTTCAAAGGCATCAGGCTAAGAGAGAAACTCAGTAGGCTAAAAAGAATGAAAATTTGATGACGATACTTTTTGAGTAAAGTGCGAGGTTGAGTAAATAAACACTTACTAAATTGAAAAATTAAATATCCCAATGAACTCAAACTTAAAATAGTGAAAACTCTACCAAAAATCATGGGTAGCTGGTTAGTTAATAAAAACCATTGGTAGTTAGTATTAAGTTTGAAATTGGCAGTAGAAGCAGGATGATGGATCAGATTAGAGGCAAGATATTCTGAGTAATCTCCAGTGCCAAGCCATAAATCTGGTATTCCTACTAGAGCAAAAGTAAGACTAAAGGCCAACAATCCCCACCAGAGTGTTTTAAGATTTTTTTGCCAGTTTTTTTGATAGTAAAAATAACTAAAACATAAAATTAGTAACACCGGCAAAGCGCTAATTTTTGTAGCTAGGCTTAATCCAACTGTTATGCCTAACCAAATATAGTTTTTTGAATTATTGTTTTGAGCAAATTTAAATACACTATAAAAGGTTAGAGTAAGCCAAAAAATTAAAGCAATATCATATTTAAAATAGTTGCTTAGTGATAGCCAGATTGGTGTAAAAGTAAATAAAATTAATCCCCAAAGTGTTTTATGTTGTAGCTGTTTTCTTAAGATTATAAAAAGAATAATGATAGTCATCACGCCAAATAGCAAGGCATTGAGTCGTAAAAGTTGGAAAATTGTGTGTTGATCTATGATGTTAGAAATTGGTGAGGTCACTAGGTAAGGATTGACTATCCCCATTTTATAAAAAGAAAATAAAAAGGCTCCAGAAAGTAAAAAGTGCCATAATGGCCCATGAGCTGAGCCAGCAACGTTAGGAGATCCTTGCGTGACTATATTTTTTAAGGACATCAGTTGATGCCATTCATCCATGTGATAGGTAAAAATTTGATTATTAGTAGGAATTCCCCAGTTCATTACACTTAGCATTAATGCTGAGTAAACACCGATGATTAATATTAGAAGTAGGTGCCACTTGGATAATTTTAAAATTGTTTCTGTAATTACCGCAGTCATTAAGCCGAAATGTTTTTTAAAGTAATAAAAACGACTTTGTTGATAAATTTGCTTAATAGTTAAAGACTTATTTTTAACTTTAACTTTTTTAACCTGATTAGTACTGACCTGCCAATAGTGTAATACTTTAGGTTTAGCTAAAAGATAGATTTCAAAACCAGCTTCAGTTACTCTTCGGCCAAGATCATACTCTTCAAAGTACAGGAAAAAATTTTTATCAAAGCCGGATATTTTTTTAAAAAGTGAGTTTCTAATCAAGAAAGCGGACCCAGGGACAGCAGCTAATTTTTGATCTTGATTTCGATTGGCGTCTTTTAGAAGGTGTGAGCGAGCAATAGGATTATGGGGCCAAATCGTGTGAATTAAGGAATGAGACATTATTGCAGAGAGTGGAGTTAATTTTTCAGATCCTTGCATCTCAAAAGGTTGACCGTTTTTTTTCAAGAGAGTTGGAGCTACTATTCCAACTTGTTTGTGTTTTTGTAAGAAGTTTACCAAAAGGTCTATGCAACCATTTTTTACTTCTGTGTCAGGGTTTAAAAAAAATAAAAAATTACCCAGAGCTTTTTTTGCACCAAGATTGTTGCCTTCACCATAGCCCAAATTAGCTGGGGCTTGGACTAAAGTTATTTTTTTAGGTGAGTTTTTCCATTTTTTATAAATCGTTTGTAGTTTTTTTAATGAAACTTGATCATTGTTTACCACAATAATCTCGAATGGAGTTTTGTCTTTTAATTTTTGTAGTAATGTTAGGCAGTTTGCTAGAGATTGAGGAGTTTGGTAGTGAACGGTAATAATTGAGACAAGTGATTTCATAATAAAGTGGTATTGATATTATAATACTTCTTATGCGCATAGCGATTGTAGACAATTTACCAGAAGGTGGAGCCAAAAGAGTGGTTTTCCAGCAGATTAAGCAATTGTCAAAAAATCATCAAATAAATTACTATACTAATCAAACCAAAAGTATTTTTCCTTTTGCTAAGTATACTGATCAAATGAAAATTTATGATTTGAGCATAACTACAAATCAATGGTTAGCGAGGCCATTGATTGAATTTTTTTCTTTTCTTAAACTTCGAAACACTTATCAGAAAATAGCTACAGAAATTAATGATTCAGATATTGACATTGTAGTGCTGCATCATTGCCAACAAACCCAAGCTCTTTGGATATCAAAATTTTTAAAAAAACCATCTCTTTATTTTATTGAAGAAACGTTGCGAGTTTACTATGAACCAAAGCTTCACCCAATGGATCATATTCCAGTTTTAAAAAGATGGTATGAGCATCTAAGGCGGCAGCTAATTGCCCAAATTGATAAGAGAAACTTATTAGCTGCCACTAAGTTAATGACTAGTTCTAATTACGTTAAGAGTGAAGTGAAAAGATGTTATCAACGTGCAGTGAGTGTTAATTATTTGGGTGTTAACGGTAAAATTTTTCATTCTAGTTTTAAGTCCTATCTTAAGTCACAATTTTTATTTATTGGAGAAAAAGAAGATATTAATGGTTATCCTTTATTAGAGCGCGCATTGGAGTTGCTAAGTTGTAAGGTTGAGATTAAGTATGTTACTTTTAAAAATTCAAAATTTAGATTAAGTGATAGTCAGCTAGTTAAATTATATCAAAGCTCAGTGGCGACGCTTTGCTTATCTCATCACGAACCATTTGGTTTGATTGCTTTAGAATCTATGGCTTGTGGGACTCCAGTGATTGCTATTAAAGAAGGAGGATATAAAGAAACTGTAATCCACAAACAAACTGGACTGTTGATTGGGCGAAATCCGCAGCAGTTAGCTGATGCTATGGAGCTGATTGTTAATGATAAAAAACTGCGAAATCAATTAGCTAAAAAGGGAATGTTGAGAATGAAGCAGTATTTTACTTGGGAAAGACATGGTGAACAGTTAGAAAAAGTTTTATTTTTTCTTGGCCACAATTAAAATCCAGCTTCCCTGATCGTCCCAAATATTTTTAAGTAATGGGGATAAATATAGATATAAAATTAAAACTATAATTTTTTTTGGAAACAATTTCCCGTAAGGCGAATCTTTTAAATAAGACCACAGCTCTCTTTTATATGGTTTGAAGGTTACAAGCTTAAAAAGTTTATACCAAGCATAAAATGCTTTTTTTGATAAATATTTTTTACTAGTGACAACTTTTAAGTTATTTTTTTCTAGAATTTTATACCACTGTTTTTCGGATCGGTAATGTAAGTGTTGGACACGCTGGTTGAAGTTATTCAATTTAGTTTTATTTTTTAACTTTTTTGTTAAAAATTTATTAAGATTAACATCGGGAATAGTGAGAAAAAGTTGACCACCACTTTTTAAAACTCTAGCTACCTCACTTACAGCTTTTTTATCTTGACGGATATGTTCAAAGGTGCTGTTGCTAATCACTGTTTGAAAACTATTTTTAGTAAAGGGGAGTCTACTGGCATCGGCAGTTACTACTTTTTTATAAATTCCTACTTTTAAGGCACCACTGGGATTTAAATCTACTCCTACATCAATTTTTTTTTGTTTGGCTAAAATTAATTTGCTAGTTTGACCATCTCCGCACCCTATATCTAGGATGGGAGAAGTAAGTTTTTGCTTGGACCAAATGATAGCTTCGTTAGCTCTAAGAAAAGCATCGGCAGGTGCGTACCAAAATTTTGTTAAAAATTGAAATAAAATTTTATTTTTCATATCATAAGCAATTTTTATTAGTTTGGGATAAGTTGCTGAATAACTCTCTGCGTACATAATAAATTATTAACGGCAAGGCTGTGATAGAACCGACTAGAGTTGCTCCAGCGACTCCCATAATGCCGAATTTGTTCATTAATGGGAAGATAGCTACCATCATTCCAATTAAACTGATTAAAGTAATATTAGACACCTCCCTTTGTTTTTTAAGTGCAAGTAAGACGCTTGAACTTGAGCCTGAGATAGCTCTAATAGCCCCAAAAATAGCTAGTATTTTAATGATAGGTACGATATCTAGCCAATTTGGTCCTAAGACAAAAAATATAAGTTGAGAGGAAAAGAAAAATATGATTGCACTAAGTGGTAAAACTAATATTGAAATTGTGCCTAGAGTTTTAATAAAAGCTTTTCTCAATCTTTTTTTGTCTGCTGAGATTTTTGTGTAAATAGGAAAGCTAACTCTGCCAAAAATATCTGCAACTTCTGTAATGGGTAGAGTTGATATTTTATATGCCATTTGGTAGAAACCGAGAGTTTTTTGGCCTAAAAATTTACTGACTATCAAATCATCTCCTTGGTGGAATAAGTAATTGGAGATACCTACTAGGGTCATCCATTTGCCTCGATGAATAATTAGACGAGTTTGTTTTCTTTCAAGCTTTAGTTTGGGTAGAGGCTTAATAAATATGAGAGAAAAAATTGTTTCGATGATAGCAGCTGCTATTAATCCCCACACTAGGCTGGTGGTAGATGATGTTAATAAGGCAATAATAAGTGTGACTGCGGTGCTAATCACAAATAATCCCGATCTAAGATAGACCTCTTTATTAAAGAATAAGTTTTTTTGATAGTTGAGGATGGCTGGATTGATGAAGCCTTTAATTAGGGGTAATAGACTAATTAGTCTGAGAAGTATTAAGACTTCAGGAGTAGTAAAGAAAATAGATAGAGGTTTGGATAGTAACAAAATGATTAAAAAAATGCATATTCCTCTAATTATTGAAATTACCCATGCAGTATCAATATATTGTTTGATTTGTTTTTCTTGGATGAGAAATACATTGATTCCAGTTTCTGAAATTATTTCTAAAAATGAAAGTACCAGAGTAGCTATGCCAAAAATTCCAAATTGAGCTGGTTGTAAAATTCGAGCCAAGATTGCAATACTAGCAAGACTAATGATGCGAGCAAAAACTCTAGAACCACCTAACCAGGAAATTCCTAAGAAACCTTTTTTTATGTAACTCACAGTTGCTGTTGTCCCAGCCTTTTGTCTTTTTCAAGCTGTTCCTTTAGTTCTATTAGACTAGCAGTTTTTTTTGGTGCTCTGATAAATTTGATTAATTTAACTTCTAAAGTCAGATCATAAATACTTTGATTAAAGTTATATAGATAAACCTCAAAACTGTTTTGTTTTTGACTAAAAACATAGCGTGGCCCAAAATAAACTAAACATTTCAGTTCCTGGTTTCTAATTCGATCATTTTGGTAAATATTACAGGTTCCTACGTAGACACCGGGCGTGAGAGCGCTCTCTCTAGGTACTCGATCAAGATTGGCTGTAGGAAAGCCAATTTTCCGACCCATTTTATTACCGGGAATGACTTTTCCTGTGAATTTGAAGGGTAGCATCTTAATTTTTATTTTTGATGTTGTGGTGCGTTAATTAAACCACATTTTTTGTATTTTAATCCACTTCCACAGGGACAGGGATCATTGCGACCAATTTTAGCTTTCAATAAATTTGATCCTGGAACTTTAATCTGTGATTTGGCTGAGCTTAGGGCTGAGGCTAAGTCAGCGATGTTTCCCTTGGTTGATGGGGGCTTAGGTTGAGCCGTTAGTGGAGTGGCATCTTTAATTTCTTTTGCTAGTGGTTCATTTATATCATCTTTTTGCTCAATTATTTGAGAGGGGTCAATTCTAACAGGTTGACGTACTCCGAGTTGAATTCTAAAAATTCTATTTGAAATATTACTTTCAATAGAATTAATCAGTTGCTCAAACATAGCAAAGGACTCTTTTTTATATTCTGAAAGCACAGTTTGTTTATCACCGCGCAACCATATACCATCTCGCAATGATTCAATTTCATCTAGATGGTCCATCCATTTTTCATCTACTGTTGATAAGGTCACAATTCGTTCCATCTGTCTCATTTGCGCTTGACCCACTACTTTTTCTTTTTTTTGATAGGTTTGTTGAATGATTTCTATAAGTTTTTGTTTAATTTCATCAGGCTCAGTTAATTCCGACAAGTTTTTTTGAAGAGTTTTTTGAGATTTTTCATCAAATGGAATAATTTTAATAAATTCATTTATTAGTATTTCATACTCTTCATCTGAAAAATTTTGGGGTGCATGCAAGCTTACTAAAATCTCAACCTGATTTTCTAGATAGTCCATAATCTGTGGTTTGAGACTATCTTCTTGAGAGTTTTCAGATGTTTCTAATAATCGACGCCGACGTTTGTAAATAATTTCTCGTTGTTTATTCATAACATCGTCAAAATCTACCAGCCGTTTTCTTTGATCAAAAAAGAACCCCTCAACTTTAACCTGAGCTGATTCAATAGCTTTACTAACCATTTTGTGCTCAATTGGTTGGCTTTCCTCAATTTTTAAAAAGTCCATCATTTTTGAGATCTGTTCACCACCAAAGATGCGCATAATTTCATCTTCAAGTGATAGGAAAAAGAGCGAACTGCCCTGATCACCTTGGCGACCAGAACGACCTCGGAGCTGATTGTCAATGCGTCTTGATTCATGTCTTTCAGTACCAATGATGTGTAATCCTCCCAAATCAACAACCTCGTCATGAATTTTCCCCCATTGTTTAAGAGCTTGCTGATAGGATTTTTCTTTGTATCCTTTGCCGTCTTGGCGTCTAAAATCTTTTAACTCTGGTTTAGCTCCGCCCAAAACTATATCCACTCCTCTTCCAGCGATATTGGTGGCTACTGTAATAGCGCTTTTTTTGCCAGCATTAGAGATTATAAAGGCTTCTTTTTCATGATTTTTTGCGTTAAGTACCTGGTGAATTATTTTTTTGCGTTTAAGAAAATTAGCAATGATTTGATTGTGTTCAATAGATCTAGTACCAATTAAAATTGGTTGACCTTTTTGGTGGACACGTTCAATTTCTTTGATTATGGCAGAGTATTTGGCAGTTTGAGTTTTATAAACTACATCTGACTTGTCATCACGAACGATGGGCTGATTAGTGGGTACGACTAGAACAGAAACATCATAAATTTTATTAAATTCTTCAGCTTCTGTAACAGCAGTGCCAGTCATACCAGAAAGTTTGTTATACATCCTAAAATAATTTTGAATTGAAATGGTGGCTAGAGTTCGAGATTCTTGTTGAATCGGAACGCCTTCTTTAGCTTCAATAGCTTGGTGAAGACCATCTGAATAACGTCGACCATACATTAGCCGGCCAGTGTGTTCATCTACGATAATGACTTGGTTTTCACGCACGATGTATGCTTGGTCGCGATTGTACAGTGTTTTAGCTTTTAATGCGGCTTCGACATGATGAATAGTATCAAAGCTTTCTTCATATAAATTTTTAACGTTTAGTTTTTGTTCAATACGTTTGACCCCAAGGTCGGTGAGAGTTGCAGTTCGGGCTTTTTCATCGAGTTTATAATCCACGTCTCGAGTTAGAGAGTGAACCATTTTAGAATACTTAAAGTATTTATCTGTTGAGTCAGCATCTGGAGCTGAAATAATTAGTGGAGTACGGGCTTCATCAATTAGAATTGAGTCAGCTTCATCAACAATAGCATAATGATGAGGGTGATCACTGCGTTGGGCCATTTGCTCTAAACTCTGGACCATGTTGTCTCTTAGGTAATCAAACCCAAATTCATTGTTAGTGCCGTAGGTGATATCAGCTAAGTAAGCCTGTCGACGAGGAATTTTTTCAAAATGTTCTAGGCGTTCGTCTCCGCGATCTTCACTATCGATATTAGGATTGTAGAGTTTGGCTTGGTCGTGAATGATCACTGCAGTAGAAAGACCTAAAAAGTGATAAATTGGCCCCATCCAACCACAGCCAATGTCAGCTAGATAGTCATTGACAGTAATTAAATGAGCACCTTTACCCAATAAGGCATTAAGATAAAGCGGTGCAGTTACAGAAAGAGTTTTGCCTTCACCAGTTTTTTGTTCTGTGATAGTTCCATGATGAAGGGCTATGCCGGCAAGTAGCTGGACGTCAAAATGGCGCATGCCAATGGTACGGCTGGCTACTTCGCGAATAGTAGCAAAAACTTCTGGGAGAATTTCGTTAAGAATATCTGGCTCATTTTTACCAGCTTTTTTTTGCTTGGCAATAATTTTTTTGAATTTTTCAGTTTGAGCTGCTAGTTTTTTATCAGAGAGCTTTTTAATTTTAGGTTCAAAGGCATTGATTTGATCTACAACTATTGCGTATTTATCAAGCATCTTCTGATGCTGGTCAAAGAGTTTGGTAATAAACTTAAACATAAAGAAGGCTTATTATCGCAGAAAGCTGGTTATCTAGAAATACTCTCTTTACCGAGGTACTTTTGCAATACTTTTGGTACTTTAATTGTCCCATCTGCTTGCTGATTATTTTCAATTATTGCAGCTAATAAGCGAGGTGTGGCTACAACGGTGTTATTTAATGTGTAAACGTATTTGAGTTTACCATTTTTATCTTGATAGCGAATATTGAGCCTGCGGGCTTGAAAGTCTAAAAAATAGCTTGATGAATGGGTTTCACGGTATTTTTCTTGAGCTGGAAACCAAGTTCCAATATCATATTTTTTACACTGTCCTGCCCCCATATCTCCAGTGCACATCAGTAGAACCTGATAGGGCAACTCTAGATCTTGTAAGATTTTTTCAGCAATTTGAGTAATTTTTTCATGCCAATTTCTAGTTTCTTCTTCATCAGCAATTGTGTAAACCACTTGCTCAACTTTATTAAACTGGCGCACTCGAACTATTCCTTGTGTATCTTTACCATAAGAGCCAACCTCGCGACGAAAACAGGGTGAAATTCCAACCATTTTAATGGGTAAGTCTTTTTCAGTTAATGTTTCTCCCTGATGATAGGCAGTCAAGGCTACCTCTGCTGTGCCAGCGAGATGAGTACCATCTTGAGTAGTATAGTGATCTTCTTCACCCCAAGGGAAATAACCCGTGCCGATTAGAGCCTCTTTTTTAACCATTGTGGGAACGGTCATAGGAGTAAAGCCATCTTTGACCATGGTCTCTAAGGCATACTGTAGAATAGCTTGCTCTAGTAGTACGGCTTCATTTTTTAAAAAATAAGAACGAAAGCCACCAATTTTAACTGCTCGCTTGGTATCTAGCAAATCTAAGTCGTACATCAGCTCCTGATGTGGTTTGGGTTCAAAATTAAATTTAGGTTTGGTGCCAACTTGTCTAATTACTATATTGCCTGATTCATCAGGACCAATTGGAACGTCTTTGGCTGGAATATTAGGGATCTGGAGCATTAAGTTGTTAAAGTTCTCCTCAACCTCTTTGAGTTTTGGTTCAATTTCTTTGAGTTGGCTTTTGAGTTTTTTGCCTTGCTTGATGTCTGCTGAGTCTGGTTTACCACCTTGCTGGACTTGTTGTTTGATTTTGTCAGCATTTTGATTAATTTGTTGGCGGATGTCTTCTACTTTTCTAATAAGCTCACGACGTTTTTTATCAACTTCAAGCACTTGGTCGACCACGTTCGCATCTAGCTGTTTATTACTAGCAGCTTTTTTGACTAAGTCTTTGTTGTCGCGGATGTAATTAATGTCTAGCATAGTTCTTTATCAAAGTCCTTTTTTTCAACCATATCTTACTCCTTACTAAAAATACTTATTAAAAACTGGATGTGTTCTACTGGCTCTCCATCTATTAACTCAAAGCCTTTATTTACATCTTCTCTACTTATCTTAGCAGCAAAAGAAATATCTTTGAGCTTTTTTAATATTTTACCAGCTTTCATTCCGGTAAAACCATTAGGGCGCATGAGTGAGTAGGCATGCATAAAACCAGACAGCTCATCGCAGGCGAATAAATAGCGCTCCATTTTTGTTTCTGGCTCTTTATTAGTTCTAAATGGAGCATGGGCTAGAATGGCATTTTTAAGCTCTTGTGGATAATTAGTTAAAAATTCATTAACGGCTTTATTGGGGTGCTCATCGGGATATTTTTCCCAGTCAAGATCATGAAGCAAACCAGTTTGATACCAAAATTCTACATCCTCACCAAATTTTTCTGCATAAGCTTCCATCGCCACAGCCACCATCTCACAATGATGACGCAAAGCTGGATTTTCAATATATTTTTCTAACAGTTTTTGTGATTCTTCGCGAGTTGGTAGGTTCATATTTCTTTTAATTGAGCAACTCTTTTTGTTAGAAGAGTCGGCGTAGTTGATAATATTAACCAAGCTGATTTAGGTCCAAATTGTTTCCCCAACAAAGCTAAATAAATTGCTTCAAATCCTAGTTTTGTACCAATTGAGTTTTTAGCTAGCTCGTAAATAGCCTGCTGTAGCTCTTGTGGACTCCAGTTATTTTTAGAGTTTTTAAGCTCAACAACTTTTTGGAAAAATTCAATTTGTTCTGAGCTCATTTTTTGAGCCTCAATTGGTAATTCTTGTAATGGAGTAAGCTGATATTCCTCTGGGGCGTAATTATCTACCCAAATTTGAGCATAGTGTTTTCTATTTTTTAATTCTTCTAATTCTTGTTTTGTGAATTCTGAGCCTTTTATTTCTGAAAATTTATCAATCAAATTTATTTCTGGATGTTGCATCCATAATGCTAGATCTCGGAATCGTGGTAAAAAGTAAGCACCAGGAACGTCATTAATTTGAGAAAGTTCAAAAGCTCTACCTTGGCGTTGATCGCCCTCTTCTTTTTTCCAAAAGATTCTAGCTCCCTGATCATAACTATCAAATAGATCTGGAATTGACATCGTCCGTGGGTCAAAATCAATCACGCTATTATAATGAGTGTAGGTGAATAAAAATCTGCCAATTTCTGGTGGAAATAACTCCACGAACTCTTTAGCTGAAGTGCCCACACCCTTACTTGAACTCATCTTAGCTCCACGAATTAAAATCCATTCATAAGGAACATCAAATGGGTTGGGGATATCAAAAACTTGTTCACACATAGCCTTAGCCATATCACGAGATCCACCAGCTGAAGAATGATCTTTCCCAGCACCCTCAACATTGACTCCTATACTAGTCCAGTGAGCGGGCCAATCCACTTTCCATAAAAGTTTGCCGGTTCCTCCAAAAGGACTGATCTTTCCTTGATGCCCACAGCCTTTGGCCCAATTCACTTTATCGTGTTGGCATTCATAAGTAATTTTTTCACCATCCCAATTAGTTACTAATGTAGTGCCGATCTTGCCGCATTTTTCACAAATAACTTGAAATGGGTACCAGTTTTCAGGTAAATCATAGTCTGCTATTTCATGATAAATTTTTTTCATTTTATCAACGTTATCTAAAGCAATTTTGATAGTTTTATCCATTTGACCAGATTCATAGAGTTCATGGCTCCAGATAATTTTCTGCTCGCAACCCAGTCTTTGAAAAGCATTAATAAAATCAAAGGCATAAAACTGCGCAAAATTTTTAGCTTGGCTGTATTTTTCTTTTTCTTCTTCAGAAGCTTGAGTGAAATCAATGCCAGATTTTTTTAAAGATGGAGCAGGAATTTTATAAAGGGGTTTACCCATATGCTGCTCATAATCTTCTCTACTCAGATATGTTGGTAAACCGTCCATGGGGTCCATATCATTAAATATATAGGTGCTAATAACTTTAGGATCTTGCTTTTGTAAAACTTTGGCGATTAAATCGTGAAGCAAAACTCCTCTTAGGGCTCCGGTATGAACTCTACCAGAGGGAGTTTTCATGTCATCTACGTGTAGATTTTTAATCCCCAATTTTTTTTGCCACTTAATAATTCCAGATGCAAGCTTATCAGCCCAATGAGGTGATTGTAGCGGTTGTGAATTCTTATTATTCATATAAAGATTCTCTTATTCTAACAAAAAACCCCCGTTGTGGCGGGGGCGTTATTTTTCTTTTATTTTTTTATTTTATATCTGTAATTATGTAGGTGATTTCTCCCGCTGGGGCTTGATATGTAACCTCATCCCCCTTTTTGTGTCCCTCCAGTGCATTGCCTAGAGGGGAAATGCCAGATATTTTTCCCTCAACAGGGTCGGCCTCATATTCACCTACAATTTGGAAAGTTCGTTTTCTAGTTTTTTTACCTTTGAGATAAATCGTAACTTTAGAACCTATTCCTATGATATTTTTGCTTTTAGTAGCTTTAACAATTTTTGCTTTGTCTAAGATCTCTTCAATTTCAATAATTCTGGTATTAATTAGGTCTTTATCGTCGCGGGCATCATGGTATTCAGAATTTTCTGAGAGATCACCATATTCTCTGGCATCAGCTACTCGTTTAATGGCTTTTGGCAATTTATCATCAATAAGCTCATCAAGTTCGGTTTTGAGTTCTTCATAACCCCCTTGGGTTAATTTAATAGTTTTTTGGTCTTTTTTATCGTGCATAAATCTTGTTTAGTATAAAGACTTAAGATCAAAATACAAGACGGAAACTCATTTGTTGCAATTGGGTATCTTAGAGTGAAATTGAGTGTCGTCGTCGTCTTTTTGCAACTTTTAGTTCTAAGATAGCTTTTCTTAAATCTACCTGGGCTAATTTAAAATCATTTTCAGATAACTTTTTTTCCATCGTTTCTTGAGCACGTTTTTTAGCTTCTTGGACTTTAACAATATCTATATCCTCTGCCCTAATAGCGCTATCTGCTAAAACAGTCACTTGATCTTGATTAACATCCAGAAATCCTCCGGTGACTGCAAAAACTTCGTGTTTAATTCCAGAAACTAAGATTAGCTCACCAGCCTTTAGATGGGTAAATAAGGAAATATGACCTGGTAAAATACCAATTTGACCCATGGCAGTTGGTGCCAGCACCATATCTAATTCTTGGCTAAGAAGTTGAGCTTCTTGAGAAATAATATCAAGATTAAGTTTATTAGACATCTTTTGCCCTATCGATGACTTCGTCGATAGTTCCTGCCATATAAAATGCTTGTTCTGGAATTTGATCCATCTCACCATTAATAATTTTTTTAAAACCTTTAATAGTTTCTTGGATGGATACATAGCGTCCAAGGCGTCCGGTGAACTGTTCAGCTACAAAGAAAGGTTGGGTTAGGAAGCGCTGTATTTTTCTAGCTCGAGATACAATCATTTTGTCTTCATCAGATAGCTCATCGATACCTAGGATAGCAATGATATCTTGTAAGTCTTTATAGCGTTGTAAAATTTTTTGTACATCTCTGGTGACTTGATAATGTTCTTTTCCTACTACCTCTTCTGATAAAATTTTAGAAGAGGAAGCTAAAGGATCAACTGCTGGATAAAGACCTTGCTCTGATAGTGCTCGTTCTAGAGAAATAGTTGAATCAAGGTGAGCAAAAGTCGTGACAGGAGCTGGATCAGTATAGTCATCAGCCGGCACGTATACAGCCTGGAATGAAGTGATAGAGCCTCTTTTAGTAGAGGTAATTCTTTCTTGTAGAGCTGCCATTTCAGAGGCTAGTGTGGGTTGGTATCCTACGGCTGAAGGGATTCTGCCTAGTAATGCAGAAACTTCAGAGCCAGCTTGTGAAAATCTAAAAATATTATCAATAAATAAGAGTACATCTTCACCCCTTTGGTCTCTAAAGTATTCAGCAAAAGTTAAAGCTGTAAGAGCTACGCGCAAACGTGCTCCAGGTGGTTCGTTCATTTGGCCAAAGACCATGACCGTATTTTTAAGTACGCCAGAATCTTGCATTTCTAGTAGTAAGTCATTGCCTTCGCGAGTTCTTTCTCCTACTCCGGCAAAAACAGAGTGTCCAGAATGTTCTTCGGCTATATTTCTGATTAATTCCTGAATAATCACTGTTTTACCGACCCCTGCTCCACCAAAAGCAGCTACCTTTCCTCCTTTGGCAAATGGGCAAATTAAATCAATAACTTTAATACCTGTTTCAAGCATTCCAGCTTGTGGATCAATGTCTTTGATGTGGGGCGGTTTAACATGAATTGGATAAAGAATTTCTTGTTTAATATCTGCCTTGTTATCAATTGTTTCTCCTAAGACATTAAAAACTCTCCCCAGGGCTTTCTCTCCAGCTGGAACAGCAATTGGCTGATGAGTATCAAAAACTTTTAGGTTGCGCTGTAGACCTTCTGTAGAACCCATGGCCACTGTTCTTACTTCGCTTCCGCCTAAAATTTGTTGGACTTCTAAAATTAATTTTTCGCCATTTGATTTAGTTACTTCTAAGGCATTGTAGATTCCAGGTAATTCTTCTTCAAATAAAACATCAACCACTACTGAAATAATTTGAGTGATGCGACCAATATTTTTTGATGAGGATGATTTTTTTTGTTTCATAGCATTTTTTTATTACATTACCATTCTAGCGCTAGCAGCATCCAGTAGCTCACTGGTAATTTTTTGCTGACGGAGCTGATTGTATTCTAATGAGAGATCTTTCACAATCTCAGTGGCGTTATCATGGGCGCTTTTCATTGCTACCATTCTGGCTGAATGTTCACTGGCAGTTGATTCTAAAATAATGTGATAAAGATATAGACCTAGGTATTTTGGTAAAAGTTTATCAAAAATGCTTTTAGCACTTGGTTCAAAAATGTAATCTTTTTGAAAGTCAAACTCAACAGGCTTATATTTTGATTCATATTCTTCCATCATGATTTCTGAAAAAGCAGAATCAATTTCATCTCTTTGGATTGGCAGGAGTTGTCTCACTGTTAATCTTTGGGAAATGGTAGAAATAAATTCCATAAATACAATGAGGATTTTTTGATATTGGGTGGTTTTAAAGCTTTCAAAAATAGTATTATACAAAGGAACGATATCTGAGTATCTGGGTTTATCACCAAAATTGGGAAATTCGGCTAAAAGAAATCTTCGAGTTTTTAGAACATGTTCTTTAGCTTTTTTTCCAACAGTAATGAAGTCCATTTTAATATTATTAGTATCGTGTTTTTTTTCTGTAAAATTATTTTGCCACATTTCTAGTCCACGATATAAATTACTATTTAAACCACCGCATAAACCCTTATCAGAAGAAAGAATAATAACCAAGTACTTTTCTTGAGTTTTGCCTTCAGTGGCAGGTATTATTTCTGGAGATTTTAAAAGAAAGTGATCAATGTCGTCTTTGACGATTTCAATAATTCCGGTTAGTATTTGTCTCATTTTTTCAGTATAAGGACGGCTGGCTAAAGCACTTTCTTGAGCAAAGCGCATCTTTGATGCTGCCACCATCTCCATGGCTTTAGTGATTTGAGAAATATTTGTGGCGCTTTTTATGCGTCGCTTAATAATCTTGGTTGAGCTCATATCTTAGAGTTTTTAGTTGCTTTTTGTGCTTTTTTTTGTGCTTCAATAATATTTTCTTCAAAGAGATCTGAGTTTAATTCATTAAACAGCTTGGTAGCTACCTCCATTGCTTTAATAGTTTCATCTGAAAGCTTAGTTTCTTTTTTAATTATGTCTTCTATCTTTGGATACTTAACTGAAATAAACTCTAGGAATTTCTGTTCCCAGGTATTAACTACTTCAACTGCAATTTTGTCTAAATAACCATTAGTTACAGCCCAAATAATTAGCACCTGTTGAGCCATTGGCATTGGTTTTTCCCAACCCTGTTTGAGAATTTCAGTGATTCGAGCTCCTCTATCTAGTTGAGCTCTGGTTTGGGGATCTAGGTCTGAAGAGAATTGTGCAAATGCAGCTAATTCGCGGTATTGAGCTAAATCTAGCCTCATCTTTCCAGCAACTTGTTTCATGGCTTTAGTTTGCGCTGCTCCTCCTACACGTGAAACCGATAAACCAACATTAACGGCTGGTCTAATACCAGCATAAAATAAGTCTGATTCTAGGTAGATTTGCCCATCAGTAATAGAAATGATGTTTGTGGGGATATAAGCTGAAACGTCTCCAGCTTGTGTTTCTACTATTGGTAGAGCAGTGATGGAGCCTCCGCCATATTTTTTATTTAAGCGACAAGCTCTTTCCAATAATCTTGAGTGAAGGTAAAAAACATCTCCAGGATATGCTTCTCTGCTAGATGGTCTATTTAGCAATAGGGACATTTCTCGATAGGCCCAGGCATGTTTACTCAAATCATCATAAACTACTAAAACGTCTTTGCCTTTTTCCATAAAGTATTCACCAATAGCACAGCCGGCATAAGGAGCTAGATATTGCAATGTTGCTGGATCAGAGCTGGTAGCTGCTACTATTATCGTGTGTTCCATGGCACCAAATTTTTCAAGGGTTGCAACTAATTGAGCGGCAAAAGCGGCTTTTTGACCAATTACCACATAAATACAAATCAAATCTCTTCCCTTTTGGTTAATGATAGTAGTAAGAGGAATAGCTGATTTACCAGTGCTTCGATCTCCGATAATTAACTCTCTTTGTCCTCTACCAATAGGGATCATGGAATCAATTGATTTAATTCCAGTTTGGACTGGAGAGCTAACTGGCTGGCGAGTAATAACTCCTGGGGCGATTTTTTCTAGTGGTTGAAGTTTTTTAGCTTCTATTGGTCTTTTGCCGTCCAATGGAGCTCCCAATGGATCAATTATTCTACCAATCATTGATTCATCTGCGGGAACTGATAGCATCTGACCAGTAGTTGAGGCTTCATCTCCTTCTTTTAGGTGACGGTACTCTCCTAAAATAACTACTCCAACTGAGTTTTTTTCTAGGTTAAAAGCCAAAGCTTTGGTTTTTTTGGGTAGGTTGATGATTTCACCCAAAGCTACATCATTGATTCCTGCTATCGAAGCTACCCCATCACCCACAGAAATAACCTGACCAATGCTTTTAGCCTTAAACTCTAGATCAAACTCACCTATCGTCTGCTGAATTTGTTTGGTAATATTTTGAATGTCAGTTGGCGCAACGATTGGTTTTTTTTTAGGCATAAGTTAGGGTCTCTCTTAGTTTTTCTAAACGATGCTTTAAAGAAGCATCAATAATTTTATTACCAACTTTAATAATCAAGCCACCTAAAATATTTTTATCTATTTGGTACTTAATTTTAATATTTGATTTGTAATTACCAGTTAAGTAATCCTCAATAGTTTTTTGCTCAGCCTGGTTAAGTTTAACGCAGGAAACTATTTGAGCTTCATCTTGATTAGCTTTTGCCCAATTTTGTTTTTGCAAAATACGAGTTAGTTCAGCTAGTTGATTAATTTGACCTGAATCTTCTAGATATTTAATGAATCCATTAGCTACCTGCTGGATTTTTTTATTTTTTATTTTCATTTACTTTTTTTGAAGATCTTTAAGTATTTTAAGCTCATCGCCAATGATGCGATGTTGATCTTTAGCCGTTAGGGTTTTTCCTAATATTGCTTGAGTAGTATTAATGACTAACTCGCCGATTCGATTTTTCATCATAGCTTCCTCATCTTTGAGTTTTTCTTTGAGATTTTTAAACTCTTTAGCAACTAGGCCCTCTGCCTCTAATTTAGTAGTTAAAAGGAATTCTTTAGATCTTTGATCAGCTTGTTTTTTAGCCTCATTAAGGATTTTAGTAGCTTCTTTTTCTGCCTTAATCTTGACTAGTTTTTCAAATTCAGCTAACTTAGCTTTTTCTTCAAGATTTTTTTCAGCGGCATTAATCCCGTCTTGGATTTTTTTATTTCTTTGTTCAAGAATTTTAATAATTGGTTTATAAAGGAATTTGTTTAACCCCCAAATAAGAATACTAAAGTTAATGATTTGAAATAATAACTGATACCAGTGGATTTGCATATTTTTTAATCTTTAAACAAATTTCAATATTAGAGCCACAACCAATGAGTAAATTGCAATAGCTTCAGCAAAAGCCACGCCCAAGATCATGACGGTTTGTACTTTGGAAGCAGCTTCTGGATTACGACCAATGGCCTCTAGAGCCTTAGAGACAATTAAGCCAATGGCGGCTGCTGGAGCTAAACTCCCCAAGGCAATGGTTAGACCAACAACCATATTGGTGTTGGATGTAGCTTGTACTGCGCTTTGAGCCGCTTCAACGGCGATTTCTGCACTCATATTTCCTCCTCAAATTATATTTTACTATTAATGACTGTCTGATGTAGCAATATTGACAAATACTAAGGTTAGCGTAGCAAAAACTAAAGCTTGAATAAAGCCGACAAATAATTCTAAACCAATAAATGGTAAAGGACCCAAGATTGGCAAAAGAAAAGCAATTACAACCAGTAAAACTTCACCAGCAAAAATGTTGCCAAAGAGACGAAATGAAAATGACATTATTTTGGCAAACTCACTAATTAATTCAAGCAAGCCGACAAAGAAGTTAATTGGGTTTGAAAAATTAATAAACTTTTTAAAGTATTTTATTCCTAGGCTATCAACTCCAAAAATTTGTACCATAGCCACTGCTACTATTGCAGTTCCTAGTGTGATGTTGAGATCAGCAGTTCCTCCTCGCAGTAATGGAACTAATTTTTGACCATTATTAACCCAAATGGTCTCTACTCCTGGAAGTAAACCAGCCCAACTGGCGAACATCACAAAAAGAAAAATTGTGGCAAAAATAGGAAGAAATTTTCCCGCTTTGTGAGGGGTAATAGTCTGAGCAAATTCGTAAAGAGATTCAATAAGAGTTTGAATAATTAGATTTAGATTGGAAGTTTTTTTTTGATTGCGGAAAAATTGATAACCAATAATCAATAGAAAAAGTGTTGTTAGTAAGCTAACCAGCATTGAGCTGGTGAAGCCAAGTTCTCCTAAATAAAAAATCGGCTCTGCCGATATTGAGATATGCAAAGATGCCATTTACTCTTTTTTGGTTTAATTTAAGTACGTCCTGAAAATATCAGGCTTACCTCAATATGTCAACCTGAGTTATTAATTGAGTTATTAATTTTGTTCACAAATATTGATACTTTCTTCAAGTTTAAATCCAAGTTTCGTTTCCATTTTTTCAATTAGTTTTTGAGCAGTTTTTCTTGATTCTGGCCAAGCGGAGTATCGGTAGTGTTTTAAAATATCTAACAACATTTTTGTAGTTTTTGCTGGTAAAGGAAATTTATTGTGATATTGGTCGTATTTTTTTGTACTGCCAGAAAATGCCAATGAACCAGTGCCCTGATCATTCTTTTTAATTTCTTTAATTAATTGAATTCGGGTTAATTCTTCTAGTTTTGCTTCACGCATTTTTACTACTTCATCAAAGTGGGTGGAAAGAATTTTACCCACTCCAAAAATAATAGTGTCATGAACAACGGGAGAGGGTTCGCCCTTGGAGCCTAGATAAGTCACACGAGAGAAGACGATTTTTTTTAAACTAGATAGGATTATTGTTACTTCGTCAGCTAAGCAATTTTGTAAAACCGTGCCAAGTAGCGAGTCAACAATTGCTGATCTAGTTTTATAACTATCAATATTTTGTTGATTAATATCTGGATCTAAAGCCCAGTGTACTAGAGTGCTAAGAACTTCTTTTCTTTTCTCTCTGCCTTTTTTTGTATCCAGGTCTGTCTTAAGAAATAGAGAGACTTGTTTATCAATACTCGAGGGTAGAATATAAGGGGCTTGCTTTTTTTTTCTAGCTTTAACAATTTTAACTCTTTTTTGTAAAAAGTCATCTGCTGCCTTTTCTCCAAAAATAGAAGCCATGAATTCATAGCGAGGAGTCCAGTTTCCTTTAAAGGCCATCCTGATGATAGGATCAAACCGTAGCCAAGCATAGATAATAAATAATAAAAGTTTTTTGATTGAATTCATGCTGTGATTATAGCTGATAGAATTTTTTTATTTTGCTAAGACAATCACGGCATCATATTCATCTTTAGAATCTTCAGTTTTTTTATCGGGTAAAAAGGAGAATTCAAGTTCGGTAACTTTTTCTAAAACAGTGATGAGAGCTTGATTTTTTTCACTCATTAGCACATATGTTCCCTCGTCGTAATCACCACTAGCATTACCGGCTTTGACTGTCCCAAAATTATCATTAGTTAGTTTATCAGCTGTGTCTCCAGCATAGCCTGCTTTAGTAGTAGCATTTACTACAAGAATAGATAGTTCTGTTTTATTTATCTCTATAACCGGGGATGGCGATGGAGATGGCAAAGGAGAAGCACTTGACGGAGGCGCAGTATTATCAGCTGGAGAGACTATTTCCTCTTGCGACGATGGTTTGGTTAGCTGTAAAACTCCAAGTCCGATCCCTATGCCAATTCCTACTGTTGCAAAGAAAACAGTTAGGGTAACAAAGACCATTTTTAGCATTGTTTTCGTTCGGTTTTGATTTTTAATAATTTTTTTAGGAGCTTTTGTGGTGGGAATTGATTTTTTAGCCTCAGTTGCTTTGTCATTTTTATCTTCATCAGTTTTAAGACTTTCAAGTAAGGCTTCAATTTCATCATCTTCAGCATCTTGATCTTTGATGTCTTCTGGAGCTAGGTCTGGTTGAGTGGGCTTGATTGGGATTATAGTTTTTTGAGATTCTTTTTGATTCTCTGTTTTTTCAGTTTTTGTTTCCTGAGTCCTGGCTTCAGCTATTTTTGCTGGTTTTGTTTTTTGTGGTTTAGGTAAATTTGATTCAGACTCGTCTAGTGTTTCTTCTTTGGTAATATCAATGGTGGCACCCTTTGGGGCTTTGCCGATTTCAAATTGAGGAACTGGATAATCGCTAATAGATAAAGTTTTCATGCCAGCCTCAATAGTTTTTTGAACGTAAGAAGGCATTTTGCTGTTTTCATTTTGTTTGCTAGCTAATTGTTGGATCGGTAGAGTATCACTTAAATGTTCTTTGAGTTGCTCTTCTACTAATTCATTACTAAGTAAGTAAACTGTTTGAATATTTGGTTCAGCGCCTTTGAGTGTTTTGATAGTTTCGTAAATGTTTTCTACTTCTTCTACTGTTGCCTGATTAGCCTGGTCGACTCCAATATAATGTAGAGCCACATAGAGCATTGAATCAATTTGCACCACACTAATTGAGGGCTCAAGTGACACTAATGATTTAATAGTCCAGCTCAAAGGAGAGATGCTTTTAATTTTAATTTTGGTTTGCTCTGCTGATATCTGGAGAGGCTCGATTAATGATTTTTCTAGAGCTGATAGTTGAACTTTAGTAGTATCGCCATGCTGAGTTAAAACGGTAGTATCAGTTTGATGGGTATCTGTACTAATTCCTAATTCTGGGAGTAATTTTTCTGTTAAATATTCTTTGATTTTTGCGTCTGATTTTTCTTTAACATTCACAATTGTATTAGTAAATAGAAAATCAGGAAGGATGACCCGATATTCTTCTGGGTCAATTTTTTTAAATAATTTTAATACACTTTCTGCAATAAACTCGTTGTCATCCATGTACTCGCCGTTAATTTGACGAAAAGAAGAAATTGTGAAGGTAGATGGTTTTTTACCAGGTAATAACTCAGCTAAATAAGCTACGTCTGGCAAAATATATAAAAGCTTTTGAGTATTTAGCATTAAAGGTAAACCAATAAAATATCTGATTACTGACTACAGTATGCAGGATAAGACCCTGATTTAGCAAGCAGAGATTAATAGTAGATTAGCAGTAGATTAACAGCAGAGATTAAGCTTGTTCTCTGCGAATAGAATCAGCAAGGCCTGTCAGGAGTTTGTAGGGAATAGTTTGAGCAGTTTTGGCTTGATTTGAAATAGAGTTTTGTGTAGCAGTATCTGTAGAATAGATTTCAACCTGGTTGCCAACTTGTGGTTTTTTGATTTTGCTTAGATCAATAATTGTGAGATTCATGCAGACTTGACCAATAATTTGGCAATACTGGTTTTGGACTTTGATTACGCCTTTATTTGAGAGCCTGCGATCTATGCCTTCATAATAACCCGCGGGAACTATACCGATGGTCATTTTGGAGGGCGCTTCGTAATTACAGTTGTAGCTAACTAGATCACCTTTTTGAAGTTGTTTGATTTGGATAAGGGTAGATTGAAATGTTAAGACTGGCTTGAGTTCTTTAATATTTTTATCAAAAGGAGAAATTCCATAACTTGCTAGGCCTACTCGAATTAGGTTAAAGGTTTTATTTTTAACTTTAAAGGCTCCTGCAGAGGCAGAGATGTGTTTCCATTTAGGATTAATCTCGTGGTTGTTAAGGATTTTTAAGGCTTGATGGTAATTTTTAAGTTGTTTTTTTGTAAATGACAAATCTATTGGGTTATCTGCGTCGGCAAAATGAGAGACTAAGCCTTCGATTTTTAAGTTTTTAAGTTTTTTTAGTTCTTGAATAAAATTTGACAAATTATGTAGCTGAATTCCTTCTCTACTCATTCCAGTGTCAACAAAAATGTGAATACTGCATCCGGGCTGATGTTTATTTAAAGCTTGAGCTGTTTTAAGATCAAAAATAGCGTGATGAAAGGGCAGAGGCTTAATGGCATAATTTCTTGGATCTGTATAGCCAATGATCAGGATTGGAGTTTTAATGTTTTGTTTATAAAGCTCGTAGGCTTCATAAAGGCTATCGACTACTAAAAATAGTGGCTTGAGTTTATCAAAGACGGGTGCGACTGTGGTTAGACCATGACCATAGGCGTTGCTCTTGAGAACTGGGGCGATTTGAGCATTAGGATTGAGATTTGATAGAAAACAATGGTTACCAATTAAAGACTGCTCATCAATTAGAATTTTATTGAGGTGGTGATAGGGTTTTCGTTTAAATATGGAAAACATGGGAGGGTGAGTCCGCCGGGACTCGAACCCGGGACGCACAGCTTAAAAGGCTGTCGCTCTAACCAACTGAGCTACGGACCCTGCTTAAGGCATATATGCCTTGGTTAACTTAAGTTTATCAAGTAAACTCAAGAACAGCAATTATAACAGGCTTTTTTTAATTAAAGTATGCTTTTGATTATGCCAGAGTTAAAGATAGCTTTTTAGCGTCTCAACCGATTTTTCTAGCTTTTGTTTTTCTTCCCAGCTAAGTTTGATCTCAATGATTTCCTCCACCCCACCCCGGCCAACAACACATGGCACGCTTAGGGCAACGCCGTTTTGTTCATAATAATGGTGAAGCGGTACAGAAACTGGGAAAATTGTTTTTTCATCACGCAGTATTGCCTCAACTAGCCTAGTGGTCACACTGGCAATCCCGTAATAAGTTGAGCCCTTAGCCTCAATTATTTTATAAGCAGCATTTTTAGTTTTTTGATAAGCAGTCATAGCTTTTTCTGCTGAAAAATTAGGAAAACTAACTAGAGGTTGACCTCCTACAGAAGCACTGGAAATAGCTGGAAAAGAACTATCACCATGTTCCCCCAAGATATAGGCATTAATACTATGTGGATTAACATGTATAAACTCAGATAGGTGGAATCTAAATCTTGAGGTATCTAGAGTGGTGCCAGAGCCAAAAATTCTACCCTTGGGCCAGTTAGCCATTAAATAGGCTTTGTAAGTTAAGATGTCTACTGGGTTGGCTACAAATAATAGGATTGCATCAGGGGCGTAGTTTATAATTTGAGGGAGATTTTTTTGTAAAATAGCCACATTTTTTTCAACTAAATCCAAACGAGTCTCACCAGGTTTTTGGGAAGCTCCTGCGGTGTAAATGATGACGTCACTCTCAGCTAGATCTGCATAATCATTGGTGGCAGTAATTTGTGCATGGTCCAAAAAAGTCATGCCGTGTTCTAGATCTAGCTCTTCACCTTTGATTTTGTCTAAAGTGCGATTAAATAAGACTAGTTCATTCACAACACCCTGTAGGAGAATGGCATAAGCCGTAGTCATGCCAACTCGACCACAGCCAATGATGCTGACTTTATTGTTATCGTATTGAGTCTTTTTCATATTTTTTTTATAAAGTCTCGTAGCTTAAGGTCACGCTGTAGCGATAGATTTCACTTCCGGGCTCGATTTGAGTTGGTTCTTCTGGCCTAGCACCGCCTAAGGCCATTTCTGCGCGAGCGTACATGGGTTGCGGATAATTATTGCCATCAGATTCTGTGACATTAATTACTCTCTCTAGCTTAATTCCAGCCAGTTTGGCTAGTTCCTCCGCACTATCTTTGGCCTCAGCTATTGCTTCTTTTCGCGCTTCTTTTTTTAGCTCTGCTTGTTTTTTTTCACTTAAACTAAAACTAATTCCACCAACTTGATTAGCTCCTAGACCAGTGGCAGTATCAATAATTTGATTGAGTTTTTCAAAGTCAGTAATTTTGACCACAACCTCAGTATTTACTCGGTAGCCAGTGATACGACGCTCTGGGCTACTGTAGTCATATTCAGGACTAACTCGATAATTTTGGGTTTGGATATCTTTTTCATTAATGCCAAGTTTTTT
>JAHJBU010000069.1 GCA_018813375.1 Patescibacteria group bacterium | reverse complement strand
TTATTTTTAAGTGGAATAATTCTTTTTAAAACTTTTTTGCAAAAACGAGAAATCACCACCAACATTAAATTATTACGTTTATTTGTCATTGGCAGTATTTTATTAATTTTATTTCAGCTAGAAATTACTTTGCCTATATGGAAATTAGTGCCATTGGCCTCATTTATTCAATTTCCCTGGAGATTAAGTTTATTTTTAAGCGTATTTATGGCAGGAATTGGGGCTATGGTTTGGTCGCAAATTAATAACAAACTCAGATGGTTGCTAGTTGGTTTATTAAGCTTACAGCTTTTATCTTTTTCTAAACTCAAACCAGTAGACTATTTTCATAGAAACAACATTGATTACGATGCTTTTAGTCAAAGTACTACTACCAATAATGAAAATTTGCCTAAAAATTTTACTTATCAGGGCATTAGCGATTGGCAACCAACGCCAAAAATAATTCAAGGCAATGATGGGACTCGCAATGGTGAGATTGGCGATGGCGAGATTAAAGTAAAGTCTTGGTCAGGTTCAAAACGCCAATATCAGATTACAATAACGTCTCCAGTTATCATGATTGAACCAACTATGAATTTTGTTGGCTGGGAAACTATCGCGTCTATAAATGGCACAAAATCAAAAATTAATTACATAGACAACGACCAGATCCAGGGTAGGATTGCTTACCACTTAGAAGACCCAGGCAAATATAAAATTACTACACAATTTACTCAAAAAACTTGGCCAAGATTAATAGGTAATGGAGTGAGCGCTGTAGCAATTTTGATTACTATGATTTTGTTTTTTAAAAGAAAAATATCTAAAAATTTAAACTTTTATTTAAACTGGAAAATATTTTTTTTAATTATTGGAATAGCTGCTCCCTCAGTCTTAATTTATGATCCAAGTTTCCCTTATGCTAGTTCTTTATTGGCAAAATTTGGTTTACCTGATTTTATATATTCTTGGGCTAATTTTGATGGAGTTCATTATTTAACTATCATGGATAAAGGATATTTTAATACTGGATTGATTCAGGCATTTTTCCCGTTATTTCCTATCTTAACTAATGGACTTAACATAATAGTGCAAAATTCTATTTTATCTGGGTTAATCTTTAATTTTATAATTGGATTTTTACTACTTAAGACTTGGAAACAAATAATAAATAAAGATATTGACGTAAGTTGTAGTAATTGGGGGGTTCACTTATTATTTTTATTCCCCACTGCTTTATTTTTCAATGCTTTTTATTCTGAGGCGTTGTTTTTGCTTTTGGTTTTACTGAGTTTTTTAAATGCCAGAAAGGGTCACTGGCTAAAAGCTGGTTTAATAGCAGTTTTAGCCTCAGCTACTAGATTGGTTGGCGTATTTTTAGTGCCAGCTTTATTAGTTGAGCTTTGGATCCAAAAAACAGCACTGCAAAAAGCCCAAGGAAATGAAAAAAGAAATAAAAACTACTGTCAGTTACGATATTTTTGTCAAAAGTATTGGAAACAAATATTAGCGATTTTGACCGGATCATTGGGTCTAATAATTTATATGATTTATCTACAGCGTAATTTTAACGATCCACTCTATTTCTATCATGTACAGTCAGAGTTTGGAGGCGGTAGGCAAGAATCAATAGTTTTGTATCCTCAGGTAGTGTGGCGATACATTAAGATTCTTTGGACTGCTCGTCCTTTTGATCTGAAATATTACGCCTATGTTCAGGAATTTGTATTTGGCGTGCTAGGTTTGGCTGGGATAATTTGGTCTTGGTTTAGAGTTAGAAAATCATATGTGGTTTTCAGCGCCCTAGTATTTTTGGTTCCCACCTTAACCGGCACTTTTTCTAGCATGCCACGCTACTTTTTAGCCAGTTTTTCAGTTTTTTTACTCCTTATTAAGTTATTTGAGCATAATAAGACAGCTCGATTAACCTGGTTAAGCATTTCGACATTATTACTTATTTTTAATACAATACTCTTTATTCAGGGTTATTGGGTAGCTTAAAAAACCAACCACCTGCCCTAGCTTTCAGCAGTAAAACACGCTAAATCTACTAGAAACGTAACGTTTTTAAAATTGCTTTTACAAAAACTGGACACTATAAAAAGAGAGAGTTTTGTTTTTAAAAGCGATATAGCTCGATGCATTTAGTTCTAAATTTGCTAATTGATCATAAGTTACATATAATGAAAGTTAGAAAAGGTCCCTCCTCAGTGATAAGAGCCCTCGGGCTCTTCGCAAGATAGCTGAGGAGGTCAAAAAATTTAGTAATAAAATGTTTCTCCTCTTTTAAAAATTTCAAACTCGCTTTTAAGTTTAGACTCTATTTGTTTGTAGGGTCTTATTTCATTTTTTTCATGTTTAACGTAAATTGCCCAGCCACAATAGTCTGCTATTTGTGAGTTTATATCAGATTCAGATCTGTGAAAATAAATATGGAAAGGATTTGGAGTGAATTGTTTCAAATATGTTTTGAGTGTTTTTTGTATCAAGTTTGCCCTTTTAGGGTTAAATAAAGATGATAAAACAACAATAACACCATCTAATTTTTGGTTTTTATATCTTGTAAAGATATATCTCAATAAAGTTTGAGTTACTATTCTATAGAATTCATCTGGTTTATTTTCAAATTTTATTTTTTTTGATTCACTTGGTTTTTGGTACAAACTTGGATGAGTTTTGTTTTTTTGAGCAATGACTGAATCTATACTGAAATCACCAAACTTTTTTTCTAGAAGTCTAAAAAAACGATCTCTTACTTCTTGTTTATCCTCTGTAGCATGAAAAAAATCTTGGTTTTTCCCATCGCACAATAGTTTGTATTTAAGTTCGCTAAACTTAGTTCTATCTTTTAGTGGATCTAGAGTTGATATTGAAGTTAAAATCCAGTTTTTTGTTCCCTTTTTGAAAAAATCAAAGTTACCAGATTCATCAATAAAAATATATAAATATTTACTCATTATTACTTTTCATTGGGATGTATATAAGATTTTGGATCAACAACAACTATTTCAGAATTTATCAGCGATACTCCATTTTCAATTGGAACCAAATTTTTATTTTCCTCAAATCTTTGCTTAATAACTTTATTTTTACTAGGAAAATCACTTATTATTTTTGTAGTAATCTTAAAAGATTTTTTATTTTGTTTTATTTTATGAATATCTTCTGTATTAATAACAGCTCGAACATTTTCGCATAACTCAATTTCAAAAATATTATTTATTTGCTTTTCCATGTTAGATATCATTGTAACATCGCTATCAGCACTTACGCGGCTGTTAAACTGAAAAATGTTGAAATCGAGAAAATTTAGCAAGCCCCATCAACACATTCTGGTTAATTAGACGGGTTTACCAGAATTTTTCGATTTTTGCGGACAGGACGGGAATCCAACCCGCTGGTAGAAAGTATCCATTCCTTCAATGGGCAATAGTTTTACAGAATGATATGATAAGCAGATATGAACATCATCATCACCGGAGGAGCAGGCTTTCTAGGCAGACATCTCTGTCGCGCGCTAACTGCAGCAGGACACCAAATCAAAATTATTGACCTCAAAGAAAACCCAGAATTTGAAACTATCATCGCTGACGTGCGAGATACACAAAAAATGAAGGAATTAATCACAGATGCGGACGTGGTATTTCATCTTGCTTCACTAATTGAAGCTGGCGAATCTGTAGAAAAACCCGAAAAATATATAGACTACAACATCAATGGTACGCTAAGTGTGCTTGAGGCGATGCGTTTAAATGGCTTAAAAACGTTCATATTTTCATCAAGTGCTGCTATTTACGGCGAGCCTATTCAAGTTCCTATCAAAGAAGACGATCGCACTCTTCCTATCAATCCTTACGGTATGACAAAGCTGGCAATGGAAGCATTACTGCGTTTTTATGTAGAAGCCCATGGTTTTACCGGTGTGGCACTACGATATTTTAATTTATACGGCCCAGAAGAACACCACGAGCCAGAAACACATGCCATTCCACGTTTCATAGAACAAATTTACAACAACAGAGAAGTCACGGTTTGGGGAGACGGCTCTCATCAACGAGATTATGTTTACATTAGTGATATTGTTAATGCTCATTTAAAAACCATAGATTTAATTGCCAAAAACCCACAAAAGTACCACTACATGAATCTTTCGACAGAAAACCCTAGCTCAGTCATGGAGGTCATCCAAATTATTGAGCAGGCGATGAATAAAAAAGCCATGATTAAGCATCATGACCCTCGTCCCGGAGAT
>JAHJBU010000068.1 GCA_018813375.1 Patescibacteria group bacterium | reverse complement strand
AGTATCACAAACCAAGTGCTTTATGATCCATTTTGTGGATCAGGGACAATTTTAATGGAAGCCTTACTTAAAGGCCTTACTGTGGAAGGTGCAGATCTAGATCAAAAATCTGTTAAAGGAACTCTTGATAACATAAATTGGTTAATCAGTGAATATAAACTCAGTGCAAAATTTAACATTACTAAACGCGATGCCACTGAAAAATTTACCGGCTCGATAACTCCTTTTGTCGACATCATTGCAACTGAACCTTTCTTGGGAAAACTTACTCCAAAAGAAAAAGAATTAAATAATATTTTTAAAGGTTTGTATCGTACCTATCTAGGGTCCTTTAAAAATTGGACAAAAATTCTCAAACAAAACGCCACAATTGTAATTATCCTACCCTTGGTAGAAACTAAAACTAAAACCTATAACCTCAATAAATTAATTGACAAGCTTCACAGGCTCGGGTACACTACTGTTTCTGAATCTGTCATTTATAGTCGCCCACAAGCAATTATAAAAAGACAAATTATATTTTTAAAATTTAAAGGGTAATATGGCACACGTTAAAGGCTCAGGAAAAGTCGCTCAACAATCACAGCAAAAAAGAAGTGGCAAGCGCCTAGGATTAAAAAAATCAGGTGGCCAAGCTATTCAAGTGGGTCAAATCATCATTCGTCAACGCGGAGTTAAGTACAAACCAGGCAAAGGTGTTGGTATGGGCAGAGATCACACCTTATTTGCTATGCAAGATGGTACTGTGCAGTTTGGCCAAAAATATGGCAAAACAGTTGTTAATGTAGTTGCTGTATAATTTTTTACACAGTTTTCACGCTAGTCAAATTAGATCTTTTCTATTACTATATTGTCATTATGGTACACGTACTTCTCACCAAACAACTTCAGCCAAACCCCTTCCAACCTAGAGGAAAAATTAAAACTGAAGAGATAGAAGAGCTAGCTAAATCTATTAAAACCTATGGAATTTTGGAGCCAATTGTAATAGCCCATACTCCAGCTGGCTACCAGATCATTGCTGGAGAACGCCGTTGGCGGGCAGCTCAGCTAATTGGCTTGGAAGAAGTGCCTGTTTATGTTAAAAAAACTACCCCTAAGGGCATGTTAGAGATGGCTTTGGTAGAAAATGTCCAAAGAGTAGATCTAAATGCTTTAGAAAGAGCGCAAGCTTTTCGTCAATTAATGCGCAATTTCAATTATTCAAACTCAGATCTAGCTGAAAAAGTAGGTAAATCTCCTTCATACATTAGCAATTCACTCAAGCTCTTAAATCTCCCAGATGCAATTGCAGATGGATTGATCGCTGGTCAAATCACTGAAGGTCATGCTAGAGCACTAAGTGCTATTGATAATGAAACTGACATGATTAAAGCTTATAAAACCATTATTAAGGAACACTCCTCTGTGCGCCGAGCAGAAGAACTAGCCAGGAGGTTTAAGAAAGACAGCCTTAAATCAAACTCATCTTCTGATAATAAACCTTCGATTAAAATTAATGAACAACAACTCAAGCAATGGCAAAGTAAATTTAATCATTTCTTTCATACTAGATCCAATCTCAAGCTCACTAGATCGCATCGACAAACTAAGATCATGATTATTCTTAAGGGCTCACCTGAAGAAACCCAGCAAGATTTAGAAAAAATAGTTGATATGGCTGGAAAATAATCTAATACTAATCTAATACTCAGCCTTGTAGATTGTCCCTATGACTTTAGGTGGCCAATAGCGATAAAAGGCTCTACCCACTATATCCTCTTTTTTAATCGGTCCCCAGGCTCTTGAATCACTTGAATGCGGTCTATTATCACCCGACACAAAGTACTCATTTACTCCTAAAGAAATAACCCTGTTTTTAGAAAACTCACCAGCCAGTGTCTCAAAATCATCTGGAATATAGCTTTCTGGCAGGCGAGACCCATTTACAAAAATACCATTGTTCTTCACTTCAATATTTTCTCCCGGAACTCCAAGAATTCGTTTAATAAAATCACAACCAGTTCCCTTTGGACAATGAGATGAAGAAGGAGCATGAAAAACTATCACCTCGCCTCGCTCTGGAGAGCGCATCTTGTAACTAACTTTATCTGTTAAAACATACTCACCATTTAGAAAGTTTGGTACCATAGATTGTCCATTTACCTGATGTGGCTGCATAAAAAATAAATACACCACTAAAAATATTGACAAAGCAATTACAACAGTTTCGATAAAATCAAAAAAAATGGAGCCTATTTTGTTAAACAATTTCATAGATTACAATGTTATATAGTATACCAACCAATTAACTATAGCTAAATTTAGATACAATTTCATCCATGAGTTATATAAAACATGCCATTAACGGATTTAGTTGGCAAACGACCTTAAAAATCCTTAGCTCATTAGTGACACTAGTAAAAATATCTGTCTTAGCTAGGCTACTAAGCCCTAATGACTTTGGACTATTCTCATTAACCGCTATTACCCTAGGCCTAAGTGAAGCTGCAGCTCAAACAGGCATTAATATTACTATCTTACAATCTAAAAAATCTATTTTTTATTTCTTAGATACTGCCTGGGTAATTGCAATTGCCAGGGGTTTTATTATTGCCATTATCATGACTCTAATGGGCTTTGGGTTAAGTCACTATTTTAATAACCCGCAATTAATAACTCTAGTTGCCCTAACTTCTCTTGTCCCAGTTATTAAAGGCTTTATTAATCCTAGCATTATTATGCTACGCAAAAACTTTAAGTTTTTCCAAGATAGCCTCTACTATTTCTCCCTAGTTATCATCGAAGGAGCCCTAGCAATTTCTTTGGGATTTTTACTCCACAGTGTTCAGGCCATGATTTTAAGCATGATCGGAGCTGCAATATTTGAAGTTTTTATTTCTTTTAGATTTTTTAAACATAAGCCCCAATTCAGATACCTTAAATCCAGAGCCCAGGCTATTTTTAATAATGCCAAGTGGCTAAGTCTTTCTTCTTTAATGGGATATCTCAATGATAATCTAGATGACTTAATTATCGGTAAGCTTTTTGGCACTTATCAGCTGGGTCTTTACCACAATGCCTATGCATTGACCCATAAAGCTAATTATGACCTAGCAAAATCTGTACATCACGGAACTTTACCCATTTACACTAAAATTGTTTCAAATCCAACTAGAATAAAAAAAGCTACTTTTAAAACTTTTCGTTGGACTAGCTTATTGCTATTAATAATGTCTGCCTTAGTCTTAACTTTCCCTGAATTAATTGTCAAAATAGTTTTAGGTGATCAATGGCTAGGCGTTGTACCACTAATGAAATGGCTTGTTCTAGCGGGTGTAGCTCATAGTTTAGCTTTACTTGGCTACACTTTATTTTTAGCTAAAAGTGCTTATAAAGCTCTTAATCTTCATCAATTCACTAATTTAGTTCTAACAATATCTCTAATTGTTTTCTTTGGTCTAAAACAAGGCTTACTGGGGGCTGTCATCGGCTTGAGCTTAGGAAGATTACTATCACTACCTATCATTGCTTATGAAATTTATCAGCAAACAAAATCAAAATAAACTTAAGAGCTTGCTTAAATTTATTAAAGCAAACAGTCTAATTATTTTAATTGTAATTAGTGCTACCTGGCTTAGAACTTGGAAAATTGATACCCACGGCATCTTTTTTGGAGATGCAGGCCGAGACCTACTAGCAGCTAAGCAGGCTGTTGAATCTAGATCTCTGCCTCTGCTAGGAATTCCCTCTAGTATTCCTAGATTTCATCAGGGTCCACTTACTATTTGGCTGGAGATAATAATTTATTTAGTTTTTGGACAAAAAACACTGGCTTTCTCACTTAGCTTTGCTTTTTTAAGTATCTTAGCCCTGATTTTTATCTATGAATACGCCATCGTTCATATCAACAAAAAAACTGCTTTAATAGCAACGACTCTATTTGCCTTTTCACCTCTTGCAATAGCTAATAGTCGAGTGCCCTATCACACCACTCCTATTCCGCTTGTTATGATTATTTTTCTATTCGCTTTGATTTACCTCTGGCGTGATCAAAAATATGGAGTTTTTGTAGCCGGATTGGCCTGGGCATTATTAGTGCAATTTGAGTTATCATTGTTTGCCCTAGGGTTAATGATCCCTTATGTTTTTTATCGACAGAGAAAAAAAATCTCCTTGCCCATAATTTCTCAGATTTCTACTGCTGGATTAATTGGCTTTCTGCCTCAAATTATTCATGACCTTACTAGCCCAATTTCTGAAAGCCAATTGGGAGGATTCTTCATTTGGGTGGGTTATAGAATTATTTCTTTAACTGGAGTAGTCGGGCAACATCAGCTATCACTAAATAAACTTGCAATCACCCTATCTTCCTACTGGCAGTACTTGCACAGAATTTTTGGGGTAGAAAATACTTGTATTTCTGTCGTTTTCCTAAGCCTACTTTTTTTCACAGGTTTTACTTTAATTAAAAAAAGAAAAAAGCTTCAGCCAGGAATAGAGCTAGTAGCCATAACCACCCTGCTACTGACAATTAGCTACTTTGTCCATGGCTCACTCTCAGAAGCTTATTTTCCACCCTACTTTACACTATTAAGCTTACTCCTAGGGTGGGGTCTGAATATTATTTTTAAAAAACACCACTTTGCTTCAAAACTACTGCTCACTTCTTGGGCCATCACTAATATTATGGCAATTTTTAACTACAATTTTTTTGTAGATAATCATAAATCATTTAACTATGTTTCAATTAGCGAACAGCGACAAATTATAAATTATCTCAATGGGTTAAAGCCTAAAAAATTTCAATTTGAAACCACGCAATCTGCTTGTAAATTCCCTAGCTATTTTGATAACTTCCGCTGGCTAGCTCAAGAGTTGGGAGCTCCAGAAAATCAAGAGTCTGGTATGGTATTCTACATAGAATCAAAGAACTCAAGCCTAGCTAGCTATCCAGGGATAACCAAAGTAAAATTTAATACCTTCGATGTATACTACCGTTGAATTAAGCATTATCATTATCACTCGCCCCAATGATCCTCTGTTGGCTAAAGCCAAAAAATCAGCTCAGTTTGCCAACGAAGTTTTAGTTATCAAAAAAAAATCCATTGCTGATTTTGCACTAACTCGTAATCAAGCTTTAAAAATGGCTAAGCATGAATGGGTATTGTTTTTAGATAGTGATGAAGTCATTTCCCCAACATCTGTAAATGAAATAAAAAAAATCATTGCCGAGAACAAACTAGATGGTGTTTATATTAATCGTCAAGATATTTTTTATGACAAACCACTCAAATTTGGTGAAAGTGGTGCAATTAAACTCCTCAGAATGGGGAAAAAATCAAAAATAACATGGCATCGTCCAATTCATGAAGTAGCAAAGATAAGTGGAGTAGTAGGGAAATCAAATATTAAAATACTCCACTATGCTCATTTATCACTAAAAGAATTTTGTGATTCAATCACGAATTATGCGGAGCGAGAAGCTAATTTTAGATATCAACAAGACCAATCTTTTTACTTATTACAGCTAGTTTTTTATCCCTGGGGAAAATTTATTTTCAATTATATTATAAGACTAGGCTTTTTGGATGGTTGGCGAGGACTTTGCTATGCAATAATTATGAGCCTTCACTCTCTAGCAGTTAGGGTTTTTCAATACGAATTAGAGCACGCTAAATCATGAAAAAAACATTTCAGATATTATTTTTACTAATTTTAGCTCTTTTTTCTCTAGGACAGCTTCAGCGAATTCAATTGACTAAAGTAACTGCATTTTATGTTCATGATGTATTTTTAGTCATTTGGCTAGTGCTAAGTATAATCAAATTTCCAGATAAATGGATAAAACTATCCAAAAAAATGATTAAAAACAAGCTCTTTTTACTCACTTTAGGCTGGATAGCCTTGGGAATAGTCGCCAGCTACATTATTGCGGGCTTTTCTCCAATTCCACTACTTTATTTATCCAGAACTGCTATTTATAGCTTATTTGGACTAAGTCTTACTTTTACCAAACCTTTCTTGAGGAGTCGTCAACTCCAACTCTGGATAGCAGTGGGACTTTTAATTGCTTTTTGGGGGCTTATACAATATTTTATTCTTCCTGATACTAGATTCTTAAAATACCTGGGCTGGGATGATCATTATTTTAGGCTAATCAGCACGCAATTTGATCCTAATTTTACTGGAATTATCTTAGTAATAACACTTTTTCTTACACAAACTTTTAAACAAAAAAGGGGAGAAGAAACTAATTGGCTAAAAATAGGAGCATCACTCTTTTTAACACTAACCATTCTTTTAACCTATTCCAGAGCTAGCTACCTAAGTTTTTTAGTATCAGGAGCATTGTTTTTAATAATTCAGCTCATCAGGTCCTATAAAATTAACCACTTATTAATAAGTATTATGGGATTATTTATTATTAGCCTTCCATTTTTACCTAGACCAGCGGGGGAGGGTGTAAAGCTAGAAAGAACAGCTTCGGTATTATCAAGGGTAGAGTCTAATTCATCGGCAATAAAAAACCTCCAAAATTATCAGTGGCTAACTGGCAAAGGATTATTTGTTACATCAGAATCTAAGCAAGACATTTCATTCTGGAAAGACACTGCTCATTTCCCTGATAACTTAATTACTTTTATTCTTACTTCTACCGGAGTAGTGGGGTTGATAATATTCTTATTTATCCTATATAAATTTAGCTTGGATCTATATAGAAAAGATATCTTTATATTCACTGCATTTATTGCAATACTTATTCATTCTCAATTTAACCACACTTTGTTTCAGCCATTTATTTGGTTATGGATATCTAGCTTGGGGTTTTCTTTAATAAAGATTAAAACCTAAATTTAACTATTATTTCTTTTTCACTCTCATTGCCACCCTTATCTACAGCCCTAAATTTGAGTTTATTTTCGCCATCCTCAAGCTCGTAATTCATAGAAAAACTCCCATCAGATTTAGCATAAACAAGACGATCGTTAATAAAGACTTTGGACTGAGGCTCTGTGGTACCTTTAATGGTGACGATTTGATTTTTTCTTAGCTCAACCATACCACCGTCTTTGGGGCTTTCTATTTCAATAACTGGTGCCTCTGTATCTAGGGAAACATTATATTCTCGGGTTTGGACTGATTCATTGCCAGCTTTATCAATACTATAAACTGCCAGAGCATTTTCACCCTCCGTCAATGGAACTCTAAACTTAAACTCTCCTTGATCATCAATCTCAATCTCTTTTAATTTTTCTCCATTTAGCATTAATACCACCTGGCTACCGGCTTCGCCTACACCAGAAATCGGCAAGGACGCACTATTGGTAGCTGAAACTGGCGCTGCTAGGATGGGAGCTTGTGGAGGCACTTGATCTTGGTCTTCTAGCACACTGCTGCCATTTAAAAAGCTGTCAGCCAATCTAATAAATTGAGGCATAATAAAAAAAATAAAAGAAGCTAATAAAGAAATTGCTACAGTTGCAATTAAAAATGTTTGACGCACTATTTTTTTTTGTTGTTTTTTGGATAGACGTGAGCGTGCCATAGTATTTTATTCTAACAGATTATGAGCCTGCGGTCGGGGTCGAACCGACGACCTGCGGTTTACGATACCGCTGCTCTACCAACTGAGCTACGCAGGCGTTTCTTATCCGTGGCAAGCTATGAGCGGCGGACGGGGTTTGAACCCGCGACCTTCTGCTTGGGAAGCAGACGCTCTACCAACTGAGCTACCACCGCTGGTTTTTATCAAGCCTCTTGCTCATCTAAAGCTGCTCTCAGAGCTGAGTCCATATCTTCGTAGACTCCAGTATTAAATAATTCAATAGCTCTATCACTAACTATCTTTGCGCTATCCCGTGACGAATCATCTTCTAATACTCCCCTTAATTCTTCTAAATTTCTTACTGCTGCTGCTGACAAACCATCTGATTCTTGCATAAAACAAACCTTTGCTAATAATTTTTATTAAGTAAAATTAGTCTATCACAATGGGGTAGTTGAATGGAAAAGTATTTGTGTATTTCACCTACTCAACCTACATCTGTTACAATTTTATTCAATGACATCTATTAAAAACTACAATAAAGCTGGAGAAGCAGTAATAACTAAAGAAGTGATTGTCAATAATTTAACCAAAATGGGACTAGGTCTTAACAATATTATTGAAGTGCACAGCTCACTTAGTTCTTTTGGCATAGTAGACGGAGGCGCACCAATAGTTGTTGATGCCTTGATGGAAATAGTCGGACCAAAAGGAACAATCATAATGTCTGCTTATCCAATGAGTCCTCCCATCCCACTAACTAAAAAAGAAAAAACACAAGGAATTAAATGGAAAGTCAAAAGACTAGATCTTAAATCAAATGAAAAAACAGGCATGGGAACAATATCTGATGAATTTAAAAGTAGAAAAGATGTATATTTAGGGACAAACCTTCATCGAGTAGCTGCATGGGGTAAAAGTGCTAAAAAACACAGTGGTGGATACAGATACTTTCTAGAATTAGACGGATTAGTTCTTCTGATAGGAGTAGGAATTGACCGATGCTCAAGTTTACACCTGGCAGAAAATGATACCCCAATTCCTCAAGAAATTAAGAATTATGAAAAAATTCCTAGCAACATCCTAAAAAACTATCCTAAAGATGAGTGGAGTATTGGATTTGGTGAAACTCCGCATGATGCCTGGCAAAAGGTATTTAGTGTAGCTGATCAAAAAGGTCTTATACAACACCACAAAATAGGATCTGCAAAGTGTTTACTATTCAAAGCAAATGACGTCGCTGAGATACTCAAAAAATGGAGAAGTTCTGATCCTTATGGATTATATGGAATTAAAAGAATATAAATACTAATAGAAATATAAACCTACGCATCAATCTATAAATCATACTCTGCGAACTGGAACGGAATTGGGTGGAATAAATGAGTGGCTCACTTGAAAAGATTGTGGGGATGATGGAGAAGTGGTTTATGTTTTCACCGAGGGCGGAGATAAACTTAGCTTGAAAAGTTAATAAGCGTATTTCATTAAAATGGGAACATCAAGTATGCCTATAAAAGTTTCTGTCTTTTCTTTAGTAGGAAAGTTTATTAGCTGGCGATAATCCTTGTCATTTTCAGCTATTTCTAGGCAAAGCTCGACAGCTTCCTTGATTCTAGTAGTAGCTTCCTCATAGGTTTTACCTTGAGTATGGCATCCAGGAATAGAAGGAGCAGACGCGATAAAATATCCGTCTTCGTCTTTTTCAACTAGAATTTTAAAATTTAATACTTTTGGCATAATAAACTTATTGTAGCATAATTATTTTGTAATTTTTGCTTAATGAGATATATCTCAGAAGAGTGTTAAAATAAGGTTATGCAAAACAAAGTCCAACAAATAAAAAGCAGCTTAGAAAATCATGTCAAATCTTCTAAACACTGCGACTTATGGTTTTATGAAGAACATATTTTAGTCGTAGAAAAACTAGCTCTAGATTTGTGTGAATTATATCCAAAGGCTAATAGAGATGCTGTTATTTTAAGCGTGTGGTTTCATGACATTGGAAGGGCTCATGGACATGATGTGGGTCATGATTTATATGGATCTAATTATGCGAAAAAAACCTTGACAGAGAATGGATTTGGCAAAGACTTTGTAAATTTAATAGTTGAATCATGCAAAACTCATTCTTGTGATGAAAACGGAAAGCCAAATAGCCTAGAGGGTAAAATTTTAGCTACCGCCGATGCTTTAAGTCATTATCACAACGGATTTTATTTAAGGATTTTGTATTCTTGGAGTAGGAAAAGTAAAAACGACTATCATCAACTAAAAACAAAATTATTTAAAAAGATGAAGCGAGATTTAAACGACAAAATACTTTTTGATGAAGTTAGAGAAAAAATAATACCAATGTATGAAGCATGGCAAAAAATTGTTGGAGAAATTAAGCTATGAAGCATAAAAATATTTTAAAATTTTTTCATGAAATTGAGGCTCTTAAAAAACTTCTCAGACATAGCTGGTTATCTGATGGCAGACAAGAGAGCGTAGCAGAACATACTTGGAGAATCACAATGATGGCTTTAATTTTATATGACCAAATGTGGCTGAAATATATATAGGAGATCATTATGCTTGGAAAGGTAAGCTAGAAAATAAAAAAGAGCGAGAGACTTTAGCTATCAAAGAAATATTGCAAATTCTTAAAAATCCTGAAAAAGAAAAAGAATTGTTTGATTTATGGTTGGAGTTTGAAAACTGCAAAACCTATGAGGCTCAATTTGCTCAAGCTATGGATAAGCTAGAAGTATTAATTCAACATAAAGAGGTTATTATGGCGTTTCTATGAGTGATATTGCTGAGGAAATGAACTTTACTAAATCTTCTCTTTACTACCATTTTAAAAGCAAAGATCACCTCGTTGAAGAACTAATGAAAGGCTCTATAGCTGATTTAAAAAAAGAACTTCGCTTATCAGTTGAAAAAAGCAAATTGCCGTCTGATGTTGTTTTTAATATTGTAAAAACCTTACTAGATTTTAAAATTAGTCATCCGGAAATATCACTGTTAGTCTCAATGGGAGCTTCTACTGATAAAAAAATACCAATTCTTCAGTTAATAACTGATCTACGCATTGATTTGATGAGGTTAATAAGGGATTTAATTGGTGGAGCTGATTTACTTAGACGATTCACTTATAAAACTCTATTTTCTTTTACCACAACTATATTGGGGTATGTTTTATCACCACTTCATTCTGGTGATAGAAATCCGAAGCAATTAGCTGATGACTTTACTAGTTTCTTACTTTCTGGATCAGAGTCTAATCTTAAAAAATAAGCTATTTATTAAAGGAATAAATTATGCCAAAAATCAATAAAGATGACATCCTGGGCTATGAAGCAGATGGTGACTACTATTGTGCAAGCTGTGCTAAAAGCAGAGGTAAGGATGATGAGGTAAAACATGACAAACTCTTAACCAAGGACATTATGGATAGAAATGAGGTTTATTATTGTAAAGATTGTGGTAAAAAAATTGGAAGTGGTAGCAGTGGTAGTGGTGGTGGACTTTTTTAAAGTAAAAATGAAACAATCAAAAAACAAGATCATTCAACCAAATCCTTTTTTGTTACCAACAATCATTGCTTTGGTGATATTGATTATATTTATCATTTTTTAACAAGATAAATACCTATATGGCGAACTAAAACAGAATTGGGTGAAACAAATGAACATCTCACTCGAGAGGATTGTAGACGTGATGGGGAAGTGGTGTGCACCAGATGAAATTAACCCAACACCTACGCTTATTTGATTCTTTACCTAGACAATAATGGAACAAGTTAAATTAAACCAAAAACTAAGAAGTGCTTGATTTGTTCAAATCATGTTGTTGGTTCAATATTGACAACGTTGCTTTTACAGAAGGATTATCGATATTATGCAGGTACACCTGTTTACCAAAATGATTTTTCAGCGGTGTTAAAAACTCATCAGCCCATGAGGGTGTTAATACGATCACATCATCAAAGTTAACAATAATTTCTTCGTTTCTCTTAATTTGACTAAGCATTGGTTGGAATGCTAACCAAGCCTCTTTTCCAGAGGGTCTTGATACTAAGGTACTGCCGAATTTTTTTAGTTGAATAGTCATCATATTGTTCTCTCAATTTTTATTGTAGCAAAACATCCTTTAATTGTAGTGCCAATCTCTTGTATGAAAAGATCCTCATCATTTTGCTTTAAATGTAGGAAGGCATTCCCTGTTTGAAAATCAAGTGAAAATGAGTTATTGATTATTATTGATTTAACAAATTTCAACCCATTTCCTCTAGCTTCGGGCTGTCTACCAGAAATTATTTCTGTAAATGCAACCCTTAGTGCCTCTTTGGCATTATCTAATTCGGGTTTAACTCGCTTTAAAGTAGATAATATTCCCTGGCCTCTATCTGCCAGAATAATGGATTTATTTCTTTCATCATAATAGAAAAAAATTCCCATTATATCTGACCAGTTTCCCAAATTGTGATCAAATGAGTTGTTGCCGATTTCTCCTGCGACAGCGATAACAAGAGAAACTACTTTTTCAAGAGGCATCATTTTTCCAAGTCTAGACTGTAATGTTTCCAATCTAGCCTGAAACATATCACGCGTTTCACAATACACCTGAGGATCCAACGAAAACCCTTCTGTGGATTGAACCCATTCTCTAGCTAAATTACGATAATTAGATGCAGAATTTAGTTTGGACTCTATATCTGAGAATCGGTAAAACCTATGCCCTTTAGAGCCAGTTCTAACTGATAAAAACTTCCCCGCCTTATCCCACCTTCTAAGTGTATCAATGGAAACACCCAGTAACTCAGCGGCTTCACCTATCTTAATAAGATTAAATCGCATAATTTTTTACCAATCTAGACAAATTCTACCAACCTATTCAAATCTATGCAAGTTAATTCAAATATGTTCAAATCTATGCAAAATTAGTAAAATCTATGCAAATCTATGCAATTTATACATAAAATTCGGCATGAGTTGATTATATTCGTTAACTCACCGCAACGATAGTATATTTTAACAATCCATTGTTTCGCGTCAAACAATCTAAATTGTATGCCAATATTTACTTAATCAATTACCTAGAGGTTTATAGAACATCTATCAACAATGATAAAATCAAGCAATTATGACCAAAAAAAATACCTACTGTAAATTCTACCTAATTAGACACGGACAAACTGAGTGGAATACAAAAAAAATAATGCAAGGACATCTTGATTCTCCATTAACTGAAAAAGGGGTTGAACAAGCTAAAACGACAGCAGAAAAATTAAATAATGTAAAGTTTGATCATGCTTTCAGCTCAGATTTATTAAGAGCCAAGCGTACTGCCGATATTATTATGGCCGACCATGATTTAGTTATTAAAACCAATCATCTTTTAAGAGAGGTTCACTTGGGTCCTTTTCAGGGAAAGAAAATTGATTACTTTCAAGAAAAGCTGAAAAATGCACTAAAACACAGAGAGTCTTTATCCAATGAACAGGCAATGAGATGCAAAGTTCATCCAGAATTAGAAAGCACTGAAGAAATTGCGACTAGAGCAATTGTTTTTTTACGAGAAGCCGCTTTAGCATATTTAGGAAAAAATATTTTAGTGGTGTCTCACGCAGGAACTATTAGAGCTGTCCTGATTAAGCTTGGTTTTGCCACAAATAAAGAATTGCCTCACGGAGCTATTGGAAATGCAAGCCATATTATTATTGATTCTGATGGTGTAGATTTTTTTGTGAGAGAAGTGGTGGGAATTGACAAAAAAACTGATTTATAAACTATGATATAGATTGATATATCAATATATATTTGAACTTGCGAACTAGAGCGGAATTGGGTGGAACAAATAAGAATCTCACTTGAGAAGATTGTGGGTACAATGGGGAACTAGTTTACGCTTGAGGAAATAGGTTTTAATCTAGTTGTTTCTTAGCTATTACTAAGTTGTTTATAGAACACACCAATTTATTGGTGATATAATTACTTTGTATGTCAAATTGTACACAATGCGGGCTTAACAGCGGTGTTGAAGCAACTAGTAAACTAATGTCTAGGGTTATCAATGAAGACCCACTCACTAAGAGAACAACCTATGGCTCTTGGACAGTTGTAGGAGACTATTGCGAACGCCATGCTTCAGAACACGAGAGATTAAGACTCAAGGATGGACGTCATGAAACAAAAATTGAACCCCTATCTATTGGCAAAGAAAGAAAAGGCTAGTATATCCCTATACATCAATCTAAACCATTACTTTGCGACCCCGACCGGGATCGAACCGGTGATCTTCTCCGTGACAGGGAGACATGTTAACCACTACACCACGGGGCCTAAATTATTTCTGTTAATCAGCTTAGCTATAGCCTTAGAACTTTTCCAATTTTTTAGCTGTTTCTCTCGCTTCAAAGCGTCTCTTTTAGAGCTATAAGACTCT
>JAHJBU010000067.1 GCA_018813375.1 Patescibacteria group bacterium | reverse complement strand
CATAGGCAGGCTCCTGATAGTTTGTAACTACCTAAGCCTAACACCGTTCTTTTTTTGTTTCAAAATTTGGTATACTTGATTTAATTAATTAGCACAAAGCGTAATTTGATTCATGACTACTACACAGAAACTACAAAGAATTCAAAAATACAGCGGTAAAACTCAAGAGGAGTTAGCTCGTAATCTTGGAGTATCTTTTCCTACATTAAACAGTTGGATAAATGGAAAAAGTCAAGCAAGATCAAAAGCTATCGAAAAAATTAGCTCTCTTTATCATGAAACCTTTGGCGACACTTCCATAGAACTGCATGAACTTGATGAAAAAATTGAAAAACTCAAACAGTTACAAAAACAATTTTCAGAGCCATTTTCTATACTTATGTCGAAGAAAGATATCTATGATAACTTTCTTCTTTCTCTTACCTACCACACTAATAGCATTGAAGGCAGTACATTCAATGAACCAGATGTAAAAGCAGTGTTATTTGATGATGTAACTATACCCAATAAAAGCGTTCGTGAGCATCAAGAAGCAAAAAATCATCAAGGTGCATTAGGTTTCGTCATGAGATGGATTAGGGATAACAATAATATTATCGACGAAGAGTTTATAAAACACATTCATCAAATACTCATGAATGGAATTATGCATAATGCAGGAGAATACCGAAATCACAGTGTTCGAATTGCTGGAGTAAATGTTCCAACTTCAAACCATCTGAGTATTGATAAACATATGATTAAATATATTGATACATTTAACCAGTTTCAAAAAAAATCTCTTGCTCAAGTAGAACAGATAGCCCAAACTCATGCTCAATTCGAGCAAATTCACCCGTTTTCTGATGGAAATGGAAGAGTAGGTCGATTGCTAATGCTCATTCTTGCTTTCAAATATAATATGGCTCCAGTACTGATCAAGAAAGAAAGAAAGCAGGCATATTATACATATTTAGAAGAATCACAAGTGAAAACTAATCATATTCCACTAACGTCTTTTATCTTTGATGCTTTGTTTGAAGGATACAAACTAATTACTGCTTAAACATTCAAATCATTTTTCAAATAACAAGTAGTGCTTCATGTCTTCCGATTGATTATATATAAGACGTAGCCTCTCAAGTTTAGCTAAAAATGATTCAAACTTACTTGCCTTAGGGTCACACGGGCAGCCTGCACAAGTTATAAATTATTATTTTAAAGGATAACTCCACACCTCATCTTTATTTGGAGAAAGCTGTTGCCTATGTTCGGTTGGTTTTAGTTTTATTACTTGCAATGAATATCCATTGACTTTTTTATTGCTAAAAATTACAGATTCAAAATTATCTTGATAGTATTTATTCAGATGTTGATTTGGTATATAAGACAAAATAACGTAATCTACTTGACCAAGTATCAGATTATAAACTGATGCATCAATTGGCTCCTGAGGAGGAGAGTTCGGAGTTTCTCTCATATCAAGATCTGGGCGATTTTCATACAGATAAAAATATGGATCAGGTAAACTACTGATTAAAACACGTGCATTAAGAGGTAAAACATCAGCCACTTGTTGAGATAGCGGAAAATACTCATTCCTATGAAGAGAGTGTTGTTTAAATGCATCAGAATACAAAAAAAGACTGGGGAGAAATATTGCCAAGCCCGCAATGACCAAAATAATTGGTTGCTTTTTCCAAAGCCAAATCGCATTTGCAGAAAGAGATATGGAGCCAATGAGTGGAATAAAAACAACATACCACATTTCTTTTAGCATTATTGGCAAAATACTGCTGCTAATAATTAATAAAAAAAGTAGTCTCTTACGCGAAGAACTTTCATTCCAATTTGAGACAACTCTCCACAAGTAAGCTACGTTTGAAATTAAATATGTTGCCAATACAATGCCGATAAATATCATTCCATGACTTGATAAAGATTTAAATACTTGCCAAATATAGGTTTCAAGAAACTGTTTGCGGTGAATTTGAAGAAGATTCTGAAGTATAAAGCTACCCCGATCATGCCAGAAATTCAATATCCACAAGCCGACGCCAAAAATAGAAGGTATTATAAAAAATATCATGTTCATCAATTTTGTTTTCCACGACTGATCTTTGACAAGCAATAGGTTAAGAGCAATTGGAGCGATAAAAATAGCTGCTGTGGGATGAGTCAGCAGTGCTAATGCAGCACAAATACCGCTTAGTAAATTATATAAAAGAATTCTTTTCTCTAGAAATTTAAGGTGTAATAAAACTGCTCCTAAGCCAAAACCAATTACTAAAAATTCCATTCTGCCCAACATCGCACCCACATGAAAGTTGCGATCAAGTATCAAAATCCAAATTGATAGTAACCCAGCCCAGCGATGGTTAAAAAGTTTATGTGCAATCTGATAAATTAGAATTAAAATAATTGAGGCGATTGCTAGAGAAAAAATTCTCATCACATATATGTTTGCACCAAATATTTTAAAAATTGGAGAAAGAAAATAAAAATAAAGTGGCGGATACCAATATGCTTGTTGATCAACTCCTGGAATAAAATCACGGAAAAGACTTGAGCTTAGCCCAGCTCCATCAGACAAACGAACAGTCATATCAAAAAATATTGCTTCGTCTGTAAAAGGAGAAAATCTCGTTAGAAGTAACAAAAGAGAACACAGTACAAAAAAAACCAACGAGATTGGAAGTTTTATTTTCTCCATAATTTATAATGCCACCAAATCATAAACAAATCCACCAAGCTTTGAGTTGCTAAAATTGGAGTTGTATTTGATTTTCCAACCGTACGATTGGGGAAATGCGAAGGAACTTCTAAAAACTTAAAGTTGTGATTAGCCAAAAGCGTCACTGTTTCAGAAAGAACCAAATAATTACTAGTAATCGGGCTATGTTTTTGAAACACTTCTATGGCTTTTTTTGGATAGGCTCGAAAACCATTTGTGCTATCCATTAACGGATTATTGAGGATATTTTTTATTATAAAATTTGATAACCTACTAAAAATAATCCTTAACCTGGACCAACCAGAGATTCTTGAATCTTTTAAATAACGAGAGGCGCAAACAACAGTATTTGCTGTCACTAAATTAACAAGCTGAGGAACTAGTTGAGGTTTATGAGAATGATCAGCATCCATTTCTACAAAAATTTGACTCGAACATTTTTGATATGCATAAAAAAAACCTCTAAAAACGGCATTGCCCCTACCCATTTTTCTGACTCCCTTAAGAAGATGAACTTTATTTATTTTGCCAAAGTTCTTTTCGATAGCTAGGGCCGATCCATCTGGAGAGTTATCGTCAACAACAACAATATTTGCTCCGGGAACTTTCTTAAGGAGCAAATCGATGAGTGTTAAAATATTATTTCGTTCATTGAAGATGGGAATAATGATTGCAACGTGTTTGTAGTTCATAAAAAATTCGATCAAACTAGGCTATGATTAGTAGCACTCATGCTTGCAATTATATCATTGAGGGATAATCATGGTGTTAAGAATCCAAGCAATTTACCAAAAATATGATCAAGCTCATTAAATCTAGCTTTTACAAAGAAAAGAAAACAAAACAGGCTTTGAAAGCTTTTATTACTCAGGCGGAAATACTTAGTTTCGATGAGCAATGCAAACTGTTTGAAAAAAACTTTGCCATATACCAAGGAAGAAAAGAGGCTGTTTTTGTTAATAGTGGAAGTTCTGCTAACTTGGCCATAGTTCAAGCGCTTTTAAATCTTGGCTATCTTAAAAAGGGAGACAATGTTGGTTTTTCAGCTATCACCTGGTCAACTAATGTGATGCCGTTGATCCAATTAGGCTTAAATCCAGTTCCAGTTGATGTTGAACTGGAAACTTTAAATATATCTGCTCAAACTTTGGAAAAGACATTGAATAATTCTAAAATTAGAATGCTTTTCTTAACTAATTTACTAGGTTTTAGTGATCAAATTGATCAAGTGCAAGCAGTATGTAAAAAACATAAAATCATCTTAATAGAAGATAGCTGTGAATCCATGGGTACTGTTTATAAAGGAAAAAAACTTGGTAACTTTGGTTTAGCTAGTACTTTTTCTTTTTATGTTGGTCATCATTTGTCTACTATTGAAGGCGGAATGATCTGTACTGACGATGAAGAACTTTCTGCGATGTTGCGAATTGTGAGAGCGCATGGTTGGGATAGAAATTTATCAGAATTAGATCAGGCCAAAGTTAGAGAAGAGCATAGCGTAAATTCTTCATTTTATTCTAGATACACATTTTATGACTTGGGATACAATTTAAGACCAACTGAGATTGGTGGTTTTTTAGGTAATTTTCAATTGCAATTTATTGAAGAAATTGTTTCTCGTAGACAAAAAAATTTCCTTCAATTATCGCTAATTTATAAAAACCCGTTGTTTTATAAAGTTAAGTGGGATCATCTAGATGTTATTTCAAATTTTGCAGTTCCTATCGTTTGTAAGGATCAGAATACAAAAAACAAATTAGTTGATATTTGTAATGGAAAGGTAGAAATTAGACCAATCGTTGGTGGCAACATGACCAATCAACCATTCTATAAAAAATATATAAAAAATAATGGGGAAAAATCTATAGTCAATGCAAATCTAATTCATCAGAATGGTTTTTATTTTGGAAACAATCCTGAGTTAACTCAAAAAGAAATCAAGTATTTAATTGATCTTTTTAATATAGATTGATGCTTTTGCAAGATCTCCATTTTATCTCTGGTAGAAAGGTATTGAATAAACCCACTAGATCATTAGTAACCTGGTTCGGATGCGGTAACGCTAGGTCACATTTTACTTAATATACCAATTAAATAAGAATGTTTTTATTAAGCTTTTATTCCTTTTCCCATATACACTGTTCTTTCATCTTCCGATCTTCCCAACTCTCTGAATCCCAACTTAGCATTCATCCTCAATGAAGCTTTATTATCTATACTTGTGCTGAACCAAAATCCATTCATTTTAGAATTTCTTATCTCTACGTCTTCCATCATAATTTTCTTTAATGCTGTGCCTGTTCCTTTACCCAATTCTGAATAAACCCTAACAGCAGAAGAGAAGTCAAATAATAGGCAACCCCCATCTACTCCATCTGCCAACTTAAAATCCTTCACGTCTCCCAAGATCTTGCCCTCTGCCATCCACGCCATAGCAATCAACTTTTTGCACCTCCCAACAACCATATAAAACTCTCTTTTTGATTTGCTACTTTCTAGCCATGCTTGAAATTTCTGCCAACTTATTAATCGTTTTCTATCACTAGTTTGTTCAGTGTATGGTTGTTGGTGAGACCAGACCCACCATTGGTGAAGCAAAACCTGAGGTAATTCTTCTCCAGAGAATCTATGTATCATCCCTACGTCTTCATTGTGCGGTCTCAATTTACCGACAAAACTTCCCTCATCCATACTTATCCAATTATTTTTCTCAAGAATTTGTCTTAACCCTAACCATTTTAGATATTCTATAAAAGGACATAATCCAAAAACTTTTTCCCGTTCTTTGCTTATCATTCAAAAATTATATCACTCTATATCAGAGTATTGGTTCAATTACAAGCATAATCAGATATTTTAAAGCATTTGAAGCGATAGAGGGCTTAATTTTTGCTTTATATCCAGAGCTTCAGATAAAAAATATGATTAAGGAGTTTAGGAGAGTTTCTATAATAAATATCGTTGATTCATTACCCCTATCTCTTGAAGAAAAAGGATTGAACGAACTTGTATTAAAATTGATTGATTCGATAGAAGATAGTCTGCTCCTGAGAGCATAAATCCAAACCAAAGCCTAGAATCTAGCTCAGCTTCATAATATTCCAAGCTCCATAAAGAATCATTAGCATTCCTATAGTCCTTATTGCATAAATTTTTACACTCTGTTTTTCTAAAAACTTTGGGAGTAATAAACCTAATGTAACACTTATTACAAATACCAGAGGCGAAGAAAGTAAGCCTATGGCTGCAGAAACAGACACATTAGTTTCAAAAGCTTTATAGAGTAAGGTATTAGCACTTAATAGTAAAATGGCTCTCAAAAACATCCATTTAATTTTTGAAAGCTCCCAAGTAATAGATGCTTTTTTTAATAAAATATAAGAACTAGTAATAATTGAATTAAAAATAAAAGAATAAAATAAAATCTGCCAAATTGATGTGTATCTCAAAGCAAAACCAACAGCAACATTAGCTCCAGCATGAAAAACTTGCATACCAATAATAAAGAGAACTCCTTTCTGCATAAAACCCTTCAGCTTAGTCTTGTCTGTCATAGAAACAAATAGCGTTCCAAGCATCATTAATAATAAAAAACTATATGTTAATAGCTGATATCTCTCCCCAAGAAAAATGGTAGCAAATATTAAAATAAAACCAGATTGCAATTGAAACAAAGGGCTAATTACTGAAGCATCAACGAGAAAAACTCCACGAGAAAACAAATACTGTCCTGCTGTGAGTAGGATAGAGCTAATAATAATCGGCAGTATCATATCCACACTAAAATCAAGACCGTAGCGCATTGGTATGAAAAGCACAAAGGGAATAACTGAAACATAAGTCCAAAAGAAAAATGAATTGAAGTCTTTGACCACATACTTAGTTATGTACTTAACAAGAAGAATGATTAAAGCGAAAATTATGGCTGCCGATAAAGCAAGAAGTTGATAACTCATTACCATATGATCTCACACTTAGCTCAATTGGTTCAATTACCCATAGGAATACATTAACCCAAGATTGATTGGGTTTCTTGACTGCTTTCACCTTTATTTTCATTGCTTTTAGGATTGATTTTTTATCAAGAACTAGTTTCATTACCAGAACTAGTCGGAGGTGGCATAATTGCAGTTAGCGTTTACATAGTAAATCAAAAACTAAAACGCTACCACTAGGGTTCACATATACTTATAATCATAAGTCCCATATGAGACTGTTATTTCCTCACCTTTTTTTATTTCTCTTAAAGAAACAAAAGTGAAACCTTCATCTATGGTTTTGGCGTTTGGATTTTGTGAATGATTTAAATAGTAAGACATATCCATTCCACTCAGAGCTCCTTTTGGAATTCTAACTGTTTGATTTTTCTCAATGACAAAAAAATCATCTATCATTTTGAGTATTTCTTTATCTAAAAAATCAAGCTCATTCATTTGAAAAGTATGCCACTGTTGATTTCCCTGACCATTAAATAGCTCTGTATTAGCCGGAATATCTTTAATAGCCACCACTCCTACCCCAGAAACTTTCGAGGGCTGGAGGCGACAATAAGTATTTTTGAGTAATTCTATAATTTTTTGTCTTGCTAAAATATTTTGCTTCTGCATATCTCTTTTTTATATTTCTCGCAAATATCCCCAGGCATGTAGCCTATCACTATCCTCATACCAACGGCTACCTATATCAATACGATAATACATATTAGGAATAATAATATTTTTAATACGATTACGCATCTGAGCTTGAGCCTGACGCATTGTTGGTCCAGACGCAGCGATAACCAAAATTACTCCACTATTTCCAGCAATAGTCCATTCTCCTTTTTTTAATTTTACATCCTCAAGATGAACACCATCTAGATGTGGTTTTTTAAAAATAATTGCATTGTT
>JAHJBU010000066.1 GCA_018813375.1 Patescibacteria group bacterium | reverse complement strand
TATTGGCTTGGGTAAAACTGCTGATGATATTGATATGAATGCGTGTAAGACTAAAAAGTTGACTAATTTTCGTTCTAATGCTGATATTGCTGTGCAGCTGGATACACCGATGCAGTTAAGTTTAGAGCAGGCTTTAGATTTTATAGAAGACGATGAGCTGTTGGAATTAACCCCAAAGAGCCTGCGAATTAGAAAAAAGATACTTGATAGAAAAGTGAGGGGTAAGAAATAGGCTCGAAAAAAACTTAGATATTAAAACCACTTCACTGTTTGGTGTCGTTTAGGTCCTGTAGTAGCCATAAGTATTTCCACATTAAGCGCTTTTTTAAGAAAAGCCAAAAATTGCAATGCTTCTTTGGGGAGGTCACTTGGTTTTTTAGCACCTTGTAGCGCAGTTTTGTCCCAAGTTGGCAGCTCCATAAATACCGGTTTAATTCCCAGTAAGTACTTCTGATCTGGCCGATACTCAACTATTTCGCCATCTTTTTTATAGCCTACACAAACCTTAATTGGAGTATCTGGATAAACAATATCTAGATGAGTTGGTACTAGGTAATCGACCTTACCCACCCTCATCAGATAGCTTATTAGTGGAATATCTAGGTAATGAATATCTCGTGGTCTACTAGTAGTAGCACCGTATTCATTAGCATCTATTCTAATTTTTTGCGCTAGTTTTTCATGCATATGACTAGGTAAAATCCTACTGCCGACACTAGAGGTGTAAGTAGTTTTGATTACTGCTGCCTTAACAGCAATTTCGTCTGGATTGACAATTCCTTCAGTCGAAGTACGAATGCCCTCAAAAGTGCAGTTAGAGACAGTGCAGTCAGGGTAAGCTGCCCAGTATTTATCTAAACCTATGGCTTGAGCTTTTTCAAATACAAATGGAGTTTTACTACCCCATGCCTTAGATAAAAATTGGTGGCACGGTTTAATAAAAAGTTTGAGCTCTACCCTTGCTTTTTCTAGTTTAGAAATAAAAGTTGCAAGGCTGCCAATCTTTTGTGGGTCTTTACCAAGTCGAGAAACTTTAATATCTTTAAGTTCCAATCCTAGTCCTTGGGTAAGTTTTTGATAGAATTGATAGTGTTTTCTAAAAGCCTTTTTCCAGTGCGCGCGGGCTAGATCGCGCATTCGTAAAGGATGACGATAAAGAATATCAGCATATGCTTGAGAAATACCTCTGCCAGTGGAAGCTTTATAGCCTTTGGTTGACCAAGAAATAGCATACTCAAACGCTCGGTGAGTATCTAAGCAAAGAGCAGCCATTTCATCGATGATTAAGTTAGATGGTACCCTACCCTGACTCACCTGTTTAACTTGATTGATTTCTTCAACCATATCAATTGGGTGGATTACCATGCCTTTTCCAGAAATGACTGTTGAATTTTTAATAAATACTCCTGAGCCTAGTTGGTGAAGGGCTAGTTTAATATCGCCTATCTCAACGGTATGGCCGGCATTAGAGCCACCATTATCGCGGTAGTGAACAACATTTTTAGATCTTTTTAAAAATCTGGCAGTTAGTTCATCAGTGACTCTGCCTTTACCCTCATCACCAAAAGCACCGCCACAAATTGCCACTGAGTTAGGGCGTTTACCTTTAGCCAAAAAAGGATTATTTTGAAGTGGTCTATTGACACCAAAAAATTTATTTTGTTTGTAAACTGCTTGATAGATGTTTTTTATTTTATCCATATGAGGCTCCTTTTATGATGTTTCTAAAAATTTATTAATATCTTTAATTGCTAACAGAGTAAGTTTAGAGGATAAGCCAGTATAGGAAGATGGAGTGAGGCTGTTTATTTTTTTATCAAAATTTTCGGTAAGTTTTTTCCAATCTGATTGTTTTATATCTTGGCCTTTAATTAGCTTGGCTGTTTTTTGATATGCTTTAGAGTCTTGCTGATACCTCAGCCAGGTTTGTAGGGCTTCAGATAGAATATTAAAGTTTTTATTTAAGTCTTGTTTGATTTTTGTTTGATTTGGTTTTATAGAATTTAAACCTTTTAGTAAATTATCATAGGCAATTAATGAGTGACCAAAGATAGTTCCAAAATTTCTATTAATAGTACTATCGGACAAATCTCTCTGAAGTCTACTAATGGGAAGTTTTCTATTTATTGTTTCTATTAAGCCATTGGCTAGCGTGAGATTTCCCTCACTATTCTCGAATTGAATTGGATTAATTTTTTGCGGCATAGTAGAAGAACCAACTTGGTTTTTTTTATTATCTTGAACGAGCCAGTCGTCAGAAATATATCGCCAAATATCTTGATTAAGGTCAATTAGGATTGAGTTAATGAGATGATAAGAATTGAATAAATCAACAATATCATCTGCTGGATTTATTTGTGTTGTATGTAAGTTGGGTCTCAATCCTAGTGAAGAAATAAAATCAGTAGAAAATTTAGGCCAGTTGATTTCTGGCTTGATAAAATGTAGAGCGTGGAAAGATCCGACTGCTCCATTTAATTTACCAGTTAATTGGTAGTCTTTTATTTTCTTTAGTTGCTTTAGGAGTCTAATGGAAAATACTGAAATTTCCTTACCTAAAGTTGTTGGGATAGCAGCTTGGCCATGTGTGCGTGCTAGCATTGGTAAATCATGATATTTGGTACAAAATTGATTAAGAGTTTTTAAGATTTTTTTGAGTTGTGGCAGTAAAATTTTTTGATGAGCGGAGCTGATCATGAGTCTATAGGAAAGGTTATTAATATCAGCAGAAGTTAGGCCAAAGTGAAGAAAAGAGATGCAGTCTTTAAGTGAGCTTGATTTTAATTTTAGAGCTAAATAATATTCAATTGCTTTGACATCATGGTGTATCTTTTTTTCAATTTGTTTTATTTTTTTAATAGTAGCTAGTGTGGGTTTTTGTAATTGATCTAAATATGAAATTTCTTTTTTAGTAAAAGAACGGATAATTTTAGTTTGAGAAAGAGTTTTAAGATATAGAATTTCTATTTTGAGCCGATGGGAAACGAGACTGGCTTCAGAGAAAATATTAGATAAAGGTTGAGTGAGGTGATGGTAGCGACCATCAAGCGGAGAAAGTGAGCTAAGTGACGAAAAATCCATTCTTATGTAAATATAGCAAACTCTATACATTTGGGCGATGGGAAAATGTTTGGTGACCCCAATGACACTTGGTTTAAACCACTCTTAGTTAATTTCGAACAACTTTTCCAAATCTATAACACATGTTGTATATAAGAAGAATATAATGTTATTGATGTATAAAGGCCGGGTGGCTTTATGTATTTAGTAGTTTGTAGCCTTCAAATAAAGCATCAAAAATATAAGAAGTTAGGGGAATATTATTGTTTTTTACCTGTGATTCCTTTAAATAGGTATAATATGCCTGCTTTTTTTCTTTTCTGACTAATACTGGAGCCATGCCATATTTAAAAGAAATAATATTCATTAATAAACGACCGACTCTTCCATTGCCATCTGAAAAGGGGTGAATTTGTTCAAACCGAGCATGAGTTTGTGCTACATGCTCTATTTGACTGTTAGTATCTTTCTGAAGTTTGTTAAGTGTGTTAATAAACTTGCTCATATGGTTTTCAATACTCATATGGTTAGATGTGGGCACGCGAGCGCCGGCAATTCTAACGCTATGAGTACGATATTCTCCGGCATTATGCATAAGGCCATTCATAAGTATTTGGTGGATATGTTTAATCAGCTTTTGGTCAACCGTACCATTGTTGTCTCTTACCCATCTCATTGCAAATCCTAAGGCACCTTGATGATTTTTGACCTCTTGATGTTCACGAAAACTTTTATTTGGTATGGTAACGTCGTCAAACAGAACTGCTCTTACTTCCGGCTCATTAAAAGTGCTGCCCTCGATACTATTTGTGTGATATGTCATAGAAAGGAGAAATTCATCATAGATATCTTTTCTTGACATTATTAATGAGAAAGGATTTGGAAATTGTTGCTGCAACTGTTGAAGTTTAATGATTTGCTTTTCAAGTACATCTTTGCCTATTGAAGTATCGCCAAGGTATTCCAAATAGAGAAAGTTAATTTTTTCAACAGCTTTTGTTCTGGGCTGGCTTTTACCGTTTACCCAACTGTTGAATGTTGGGAAAGATACATCAAGATCACGGGCTAGTTCCTCTTGGGTTCTGCCACTGTATTTTTGGATCCTATGAAGTTTTTGTGCGACTGTCATATGGCTAATTATAGCTAACTTTATAAAATATATCAATCTTTATAAAGTTAGAGCGCAACTAAAAATCGTGACAAAACCACGCCACTTTTGAATATACAAGCATTTGGTTCAATATATGCATTAGGGTGCTGTTTTTTCCAGAGGAAAATTTGTTGTGAGCCCAAGCAACCTAGTTTGGAACTCTTATTTGCTAGTGTAATCGAAACGCATGAGAAGTTAAAGGCTTTAGGATTCACTTATTACGAAGGTAAAATTTCTGTAATAGACTTACCTGAGGAGAAATATGGCAAGTAATCCATTTATTTCTCGTCTCTGTGACGAGAAATCGTTCTTTAATCATTTTAGGAAAGATCTAAAATACGCCAAGAGTGAAGTTATTATTGAGAGCCCATTTATAACCACTGCTCGAATGAATACATTGGCACCAATATTTCAAAAACTAGTAGATCGTAGCGTAAAGGTATATCTAATTACTCGTGACCCAAAAGAGCACCAGTCGTCGTATAGAGAACAATCTGAGTTGGCAGTAAGACATTTTGAGCAGATTGGCGTACAAGTATTGATCTGCAAAGGTAATCACCATCGCAAGCTAGCGATTATTGATCGAAAGATCCTTTGGGAAGGTAGTCTTAACATTCTCTCTCAATCCAAAAGTAGGGAAATTATGAGAAGGATTGAGGGCGAACAGCATGCAATGGAGATGTTTAATTATTTGAAACTAGGGAGGTTCTTGTGAAGATGATATACTCGGGGCATATGACAAAGAAATTTCAAGGTTACGAGATCACCGAAGAAGATATCGCCGGTACTCTCAAGTATCTAAAAACTCATGGTAGACCTAATGTTACTAAGGAAGAGGCAATAATTTATTTGGAAGAAAAACAAACCACAGCTCATGTAGTGGCACATAAACTAGTTAAAGATGAGAAAGTTAGTAAGTAAAGATTAGAAGTTTATTATTTTAGAAGATTTTACCTTGAGAGCTTTTACAATATCTTCAAAAACATCAATTGAAGGATTAACTTCTCCTCTTTCAACGCGCGCATAATAGTTAGTGCTAATTT
>JAHJBU010000065.1 GCA_018813375.1 Patescibacteria group bacterium | reverse complement strand
GAGATGAACTAAGATTTCAAAAGGGGATATTTCTATTTTATATTAAAATACTCATTTCACTTTTGATGCAAATGCATCAATTTTGATGAGATTTCATCAAACTGAACCTGCTCTTAATTTAGATATAAATACTGCCCAGGCTAAAATACCCACTTCGTTTTTGTTAAAATAACTGAGCTAACTCACCACCAAGCTCATGATTTTCCCTGGCACGTAAATTTCTTTGACTATTGCTTTGCCCTTTTTTTGATGCAATTGACGTTGTTTTTTCTCATATAATCTCATATAATCTCATATATATAAAATATGAGTAAACATCAATTAGATAATTTACCAGCTGAAATTTGGCAACTCGTGGCGCAAATTGATGAGCTAAAGGGTCAATGGGTAGCAGGATTACGTATTAGTCCTCAAGTTTTGGACCGGCTTAAAAAGTCAGTTTTAATTACTTCAAGCGGTGCTTCTACTAGAATTGAGGGAGCGCAGTTATCTGATCAAGAAGTAAGCCAGCTTATCCAAGGAATTGATATTAAGAAATTTGTAAGCCGTGATGCACAAGAGGTCCAGGGTTATTATCAATTATTAGTCAAGGTTTTTGATTCTTGGCCAAGTTTATCGCTTACAGAGGGAACTATTAAACATTTCCACCAAGAATTACTCAAATATGTAAAAAAAGATAAGCTACATCGTGGTGAGTATAAACGAATTGATAATAAAGTTAGACTGGTTAATGCAGTTGGAAAAGTCGGTCGGATTTTGTTTAATACCACGCCTGCGGTGTTTACTCCTACGCAAATGCATGATCTAGTGGAACAGACTCGAGATGATTTAGCACAAAAGCAATCACATCAATTATTGACGATTGCTCGGTTTATAGTAGTATTTTTGCAGATCCATCCCTTTACAGACGGCAATGGACGTTTATCAAGAATTTTAACTAATTTATTATTACTTAAAGCTGGTTATGGTTTCATGCTTTATGTTTCTCACGAAAAGATGATCGAAGATCAAAAAGTTGATTATTATTTGGCACTGCGCCAAACCCAACAAAGTTTAGGGACTGATGATGAAGATTTGATTCCATGGTTTAGATTTTTTTTGTTAGTGGTTTTACAACAAGCACAAGAAGCCGTTGCGTTATTGAAAGATGAAAATATTGTGAAATTGTTTTCACCTGCGCAATTAAAAGTTTTGGAGTACTTACAGCAATCAAGAGAGGCAACTGCAGCTGAAATTGCTCAAGTGTTGCGCATTCCTAGACCAACAGTTTACCAAAGTTTACAGAAACTAATTAAGTTCAGGCAGGCTATCTCTTTAGGTCAAGGGCGAGCAACTCGTTATATGGTGCTATAATTAAAACTTAATCAAAACCTACAGTCAAACATCCAAACTTTAATGTTTTCTCATAATTTCCAAACACTAGATAATGGCTTGCCAGTACTTCGTATCCCTATGCCTGGCGTGAAGTCTGTCACAGTTTTGGTTTTAGCTAATACTGGCTCGCGTTATGAAACACCAAAACAGCAGGGAATTGCTCATTTTTTTGAACATATGGTATTTAAAGGTAGCCAAAATTATCCCAGCGCTCAAGTTTTAGCTACCACCATTGATGGGGTGGGGGCTGATTTTAATGCTTTTACTAGCAAAGAATACACGGGTTATTATGTTAAATCTGCTTCGCGTCATGTAGAACTAGCCCTAGATGTAGTGTCTGATATGTTGCTAACACCTAAGTTAAGGCAAAAGGATATTGACCGTGAAAAAGGGGTTATTATTGAAGAGATTCATATGTATGAAGATACTCCGCAACAGTATGTTGGTAACCTATTTGACCGGATGGCTTTTGCAAGCAGTGGTTTGGAGCATGACATTATTGGGTCAGCAGAGACTGTGTCACAGATAACTAGCGCTGATTTTCAGGGTTTTCTTAAACAGTGGTATGGATTGGCTAACTTATTGCTGGTGGTTGCTGGAGATGAGAGTGTGGTGGGCCGGGAGCAAATTTTAAAACAAATCAAAGAAGCATTTAGCAAGCAAGACGAGCAAACAGCAGGGCGGGAAAAACATAAAATTGCAGTGAGAGCTGATCTCAAAACTAACCCTTTTGATCAACAGCTTGATCAACAACTTAGTCAACAGCAGAGTCAGCAACTTAGTCAACAACTTAGCCAACAACCCGATCAGCAACTTAGTCAACAACGGCGATTCCATTTAGAAACCCGTCCCACCAAACAAGCTCATTTTGTATTGGGTTGGCCGGGATTGGATCGTTATGACGATGCACGTTACGCGCTGTCTTTGGCTAATATTATGTTAGGTGGTAATATGAGCTCGCGTTTGTTTACAGAGGTGCGGGAGAAGCGTGGCTTGGCTTATTATATTCGTTCAACAACTGATGCTTATCATGACACTGGTTTGTTTGGTGCTTTTGCTGGGGTGGATCCAGAAAGAATCAATGAAGCGCTAGAGGTAACCATTAATGAATTTAAAAAATTGTTAGATGATAAGCATGGTAAGGTATTTACTACAGGAGAGCTCAAACGAGTTAAAGAATTTGTAACAGGTAAAATGGCGCTAAGCTATGAAGACCCGCAGGCAGTAGCGCAGTATTATGGTCTGAAAAAGCTTTTGGCTGATGAGATCGAGAGTCCAGATGAGACGTTAGAAAAATTGTGCGCCGTAGAATTAGATCAAGTACAGCAAGTAATGGAGAGACTCATTAAGCCCGGTGAGCTACGGTTGGCGTTGATTGGGCCATTTAAAGATAAGGCACAGTTTAAGAAGTTTTTGGGGTAAACTATATTTAATAAGTATTTTTTTAATAAATATTGGGAGGTTTTATGCAATGGACTAGCACTGCAGTATTAGTAAAACCCGATGGGCTTCAGCGAGGTTTAATCGGTGAGATAATTAGTCGTTTTGAGCGTAAAGGTCTAAAACTAGCTGGCATCAAGATGCTTAATATGACTGATGAGATGCTTGGCGAATGGTATGCCGAGCATAAAGATAAAAGTTTTTTTGATGACTTGAAATCTTTTATGGGTTCAATGCCGGTTGTGGCGATGGTATGGGAGGGGATTGAGGCGGTGCCGGTGGTGCGTAAGTTGGTGGGTTTGACTTTGGGGCGCGAGGCGGAGGGTGGTTCTATTCGGGGTGATTTTGGGATGAGCCAACAGTTTAATCTTATTCATGCTTCTGCTAGTGACCAGGACGCCGAGCGCGAAATTAAGATTGTGTTTGATACAGATGAGCTTTTTGATTATGAACACACCATGGAGCAACTGATTTATGCTGATTATGAGCGTGGTTCTAAGTGATTTGTAAAAACCGACTCCATTTGTTTAAGTAGGTCGTCTATACTGTCGTATTCAATTCTCCAGTCTGAAATACCATCAACTGTCGTTGACAACTCACTACCTTTTTTATGCATAGAAATCATCAAGTGTTTTAATTACTAAATTTTTGACTTATTTGTTTTTAATAACATTGATTTTAACTCTAAAATAACTCTAATAATTACTCTAATTTTAACACTAGTTTTACTAAACGAGAAGGAAAAAAATAAAAGCTATTTTTAGACTTTTGTAGCTTTTGCTAGATTTCTGTAACAATCTTATTCTTCTTTCCCAGACCCTTGTAGTCAATTTGCCCTCCTTTTGACCACTTTTTGACATCCTTTTGCCCTCCTTTTGATGTCATTTTGCCTGTCCCGAAAAAGACGGGGACACCCCCCCCTTGTGGGAGGTTAATAAAGAGGCTGGTACAAAAAGAGTTTTTTGTTAGTAGAAAAAGTGCCCTCGCCAGGACTCGAACCTGGATCTAGGGTTTAGGAAACCCTTGTTCTATCCCTTGAACTACGAGGGCGTTTTATTATTTTGTGTTTCTATGACTTAATTATCTCATATTCTATTAGTTTAATTGAATACCAAAATAGGAACATTCTTGGAGTTGAACTTCATCAATTTTTGTAAAAAGTTGGATTTTTATTGATATCTAACTTATACTATAGACGTGTCAATAAATGAAAAAGTTGGATATTGGTTTAAAAGTGCAAAGCGAGATAGAAAAAGCGCAATTTCTATGTTTGATTCAGGTCATTACGATTGGTCTTTATTTATCTGGCATCTAGTTTTAGAAAAAATTGTTAAAGCTAAGATCGCCAAACTAGGTAAAAAAGTATTGTGGACTCATAATTTAACACTTTTATGTGAAAAAGCAGAAATTAAATTAAATGAAGCAGAATTTGCAGAGCTATCTGAGATTAAAACTTTTAATATTGAGGCCAGATATGATAACTATAAATTTGATTTTTATAAAAAAGCCACAAAATACTACACAGAAAAATGGATTCAAATCTGTGAACAATTTTATAAAAAAGTAAAAAAAGATTTATGAATAAAAAAGATTTAAATATTGCAAAAAGATATGCGGAAACTATTAAAAAAAATGGCATTAACTTGAAAAGTTTATATGTATTTGGTTCTAGAGTAATGGGAACTAGCAAAAAATGGAGTGATTTAGATACCTGTGTTGTATCAAATGATTTTGGTAAAGATAGAGTTTTTGAAAGAGTTAAATTGATGTGTTTAGGTCGTACTATCTCACTCTTAATAGAGCCACATCCTTTTTCGGAAAAAGAGTTTGAAAATAAGGAGAATATGCTTGCTCAACAAATACAAAAAACAGGTATTAAAATAGTTTAAGTTTTAGTGTTTGTAGCTGTAATTTTTTTAATAAAAGCAAGTGTCGGAGAGGCCGGACTCGAACCGGCGACCTCGCGATCCCGAACCGCGCGCGCTACCACCTGCGCTACTCTCCGTTTTTAAACTATGTTTAAGCTGTTTTTTTAAGTCAATATTTTTTGCAATATCATCTTTTTGTACTACTTTTTAAAGTACCTCATATTATATACTTAAAACATGCTCAAAACTCTCCTGCTCCAAAATTACATCACGCGTGGATTTTGGGGAGATGAGGCTTGGACAGCGGTTATTTCGCGTTTATCTATCCCAGAAATTATTCAGGTCACAGGTCAAGATTTTCATCCACCACTTTACTATTTAATAGTTCATGGCTTTATGCAAGTTTTTGGTGAGAGCGAGTGGATCAGAATTTTATCAACTATTTTTTTTATCCTGACCTTGATCCCAGTGTATTTTTTTGCCAAAAAAATTGCCAATAAAACCGTGGCTTGGGTGAGCACTGTCTTGGTGGCTTTTAGCCCTATCCTGTTTATTTATGCTTTTGAGGCCCGTTCATATGCTTTTCTAACCCTCATGTCAGTTTTGAGTACATTTTGTTTTTGGCAGGCGGTGTCTTTAGCAAAAAACAGAAAAAAGCCCACCGCGCAAACTATTAAAGCCTGGATTATCTATGCTATTTTGGGAGGTTTTGGCGTTTACACCCATTACTACATGTGGTTTATTTTAGCCTCACATGGTGTTTATTGGCTGGTGATAGACAGGCGTCAGTTTAAACAAGTATTTTTGAGTTATTTATTTATTTTTTTAGCTCAGTTACCCTGGCTCCCGACTTTGTTTTCTCAGGTCAAAACCGTAGCCGGGGATTACTGGATAGGGGGGATGAATGAGCGCACTCATGCTGAGTACTTTATGAGAATCGTGGCTGGTGATATTACTACTCCATGGCAAACAGTTTTATCTAAAATTATGTTCGCGGCTTTGTTGATTAGTCCAATTTTAGTGTGGCTGAAAAACAAACGCCAGTTGCCTCGTCCATACATTTTTTTATGGAGTTGGCTGGTGGTGCCAGTTTTAATTCCGACTCTAATGTCTTTTCTGACGCCAGTATTTTTCTATCGCTACTTAGTTTTTACCAGTGTACCGATTTTAATAATTATTGCTTGGGGTGTGGGCGCGGTTAAAAAAGAACTGCTTTATGCCTTGGGAGCATTGTTGCTGATTTTTTATATCAGGACTGATTATCGTATTTTTGATTGTTTTCCGCGTAGCATGAGAGAAGAGTTGGGCGCTACTTTTGTAACCCAACAGCCACCTAGTGAAGAAGCGCCAGTTTTTACTTATTTACCCTCATTTGCTGAGGTTTACTATTACACCAGCCAGCGTGCACCAGTCAAAGTAGTCCCGATGGGTTTGGTGCAGTTTTCTGGGAAATCGCTTTTAGATAAATATGAAGAAAAAGGTTTGGTAGAAATCGTAGAGCCAGCCGAAGGTCAGATTTATTGGGAGTTTGATCAAGGGCCAACCTCAGAGTTTCATGGTAATTAAACAGATTATTTATCAACAAAATACCCTTGGGTTAATAAATTAAAAATTACTTTGAAGTTAGGAAAAGTTCTTCCTACTTTTTTACTAACCTCCCACAGGGGGGTAAAATGACTACAGGGGTCTGGGAAAGATAATTAAACTCTTAGTAATTGACACTAATATTTTAAGCCTGGGCAGTATTTATATCCAAATTAAGAGCAGGTTC
>JAHJBU010000064.1 GCA_018813375.1 Patescibacteria group bacterium | reverse complement strand
TCGCTCGTGGGTTATGAGTTTTCTTAGAAAGTTTAATCTTGAAAAAATTATTCTTAATTGTTAGCTTGTTGAGCCCACCTTCTTCGGATAGCTCCCTTAAAGTTTGTTTCCCAAAAACGTATCTATCCCACAGTTTTTCATCTCGCTTCCTCCTAACTGTTTTCTGAGTGATTTCAAACTTAGTTTTACAGTCTTTGCACCAATATCTTTGCTTACCCCGACGCACTCCTTTTTTAATTGTATTTAGCGACCAACACTGTGTACATCGTTTTTTTTGACATAGTCTTTTCCTTAACTTAATAATTAGATGGATGACAAGGAGAAATATACCATGTTTAGGGACCCAAAAGTATAATTATGCCATAAAAGGCAAATTTATCAGCCAGAACAGCGTGAGTGATGACTACATTACTACTAGTATGTATTGTTAAAGATCTATCAAAAATCTGGTCATGAATTTTATTCCATGATTTACTGGTTAAACCTAGTTCTTTAATGACTTGATCTCCATCGAGCTGCTTGAAACCATATTTTTCTACAAAAATATTACCAAGAGTAGTCTTCCCGGCTGCTGGAGAACCAGTAATTAATAAAATCATAATTCTGGCTTTATTTTACCTAAAATTTCTCCAACTAAACCATCCATCCGGCTAAAAGCAAACCATTTCTTGCCTAAATCCTTAAGCGATGCCCCGATATGATAAAGCTCCTTATGATCAACAATCAGAAACCTATCGTGAGAATCTTTTAAAACTTGAATAGATATATTTTCATACTGAGAATTAAATTTTTTTAGGTCCAGTTTTAGTGAGGGAGTTAAATTTTTAGTATGAATAGTAACTTTTACTTTACTTTTTCTTTTAGAAAACAACTGCAAAACGCTTTCATCTATAAAATTGTCAATTAAAACAATTGATTTCTTAGCACTTTTTATTAAATCAGCGACAAACACGTAGGCATCAAAAATTTGTCCGTCATAAAATATGCCTTGTTTAGGTTTAAGACTTTTATCTTCAAGAGCTTTAAAGATTTTTTGTATGGTTTTGTCTGTTTTAAATTGCTTTTGTTCAATATTCTCAAATCTCTGAAATACGCCTGCGTTTATAGTTAAAAATTTTCGCATTTTAACAAAAGCACGTATTATCTGAATATTTATTTCAATAGCTTTTTTACTTGTTAAAACTGATGATAGTCCTGCAACGCCTTGCTCAGTAAATACGTATGGCAACGAACCTCCAAGATGCTTTTTTGATGGTATCGCATTTTGCGATACCATGATATCAACTTCATCCTCTGTTAATTTAAATATGAAATCGTCTGGAAAGCGTTTTCTATTTCTTTTCACTTGTTCTCGTAAACGAATAGCTTTTACTTCATATAAAACAGCCAAATCCCGATCAAGCATAACCTGAGTATCTCTAATCGTATAAATCTGATTTTGAATTTTATTGACTGTAGTTACTGTTTTCATTACTTCGGATTATATTCGGTTTGTTAAAATTAAAAAATATGAACAAAAATATCAAATAAGATCAAAAATAATTTTATTTTTTCCAACGCTCAAGCTTTGATGTTCCCATGGTTAATAGCCTTGCCATAAAACCAGGCATACCCATCTCTTTCATTTTTTCTCTTACCAAAGTCTCCATTTCATCCAAAGTTATATCTGGTTGTAAAAATTTACCTTTTTCAAAGCAATAACTGCAATACATATTATTTTTTGAACCATCAGTGTTTGTTCCGCTCCCTTTTGGATCTTTGTTCAGAGGCATCCCGCAACTTTGGCATCTTTTAAATTTTTTCATTTTTCTCCTTAGGTAATAATTTTATTGATAAATAATTACCTTTATTTATAACAGATTTGTTGCTCCGATTTGCATTGCTTTTTTTCGCAGGTGTGCTGGCATTTTTTCAATAGCATAGCGTAGTGCGGTTCTAGACATTTTTAATTTATTTCTGATTACAAAATCGTAAATAGTTTGTTGATTTTTTTTACTTGCTACTTTTAGCATCCATCCATATCCTTTTTGCACTAAGTCATCTTCATCAAGTAATAATAATTCTGCAATTTCCAAAATATCAGATAAAAATAGTCCTTTCTTAGCAGGCACAATTAAAGATACCGCAGCAGCTCGCCTAACCCATTTATTATGTGATTTTGTCCAAATTTTAAGCTTAAATATTAATTTAGGATATTTCTCTACTACCTCACCAATCGTATGATTGCATAAAGTATCACAAGACGCCCAATTACTAACATATTTTTTTACCCATCTTTCAAAAATTTTAAAATCATTTACAGAATATTGTTTGCGCACCGCGTATGACCAGTGACAAGCTATTAGTGACTGTTCAAAAATATCAGATTGCCACAGTTGTTCACATAAATTCAAAATATCATTTTTATCTTTATTTTTTATTTCTTTAAAATATTTTTGAGCAATTTTTCTTGTTATTGGGTTTTTTACACCGTACATTTTAACTGTTTCTTTAAAAAACCGCTCGCCACTTAATTTTACTTTCTCATCAGCTTGGGCTAGTAAATCTTTTTTAATTGAGGAAATGATTAATGACATATGTTTTTTTTCATTATTTCGGATTATATTCGGTTTTCAACAATTAGAAAATATGAGCAAAAGTATCAATCCCAGTCTTATTTATTTTTGTGATAAATCACTTGCTTGTGAGCTAAGAGGAGTTTGAGTGCTTTAATTTACCTGAAACCTCCCCAACTAAACTGTCCATCCGACTAAAAGCAAACCATTTCTTACCTAAATCCTTAAGCGATGCACCAATGTGGTAAAGTTCTCTGTTATCAATAATTAAAAACCTATCATGAGCTTTATTAAATAATTTTATCTCGATTAACTCATACTGATCATTATGCCTTTTTAGATCTAATTCTAAAGTCTTAGATAACTTATTTGTATAAATGGTAGCTTTTACACCCTTTTTCCTTTTTACAAAAAGCTGCAAGACACTTTCATCAGCAAAATTGTCAATTAATACAATAGATTTTTTTGCACTTTTTATTAAATCAGCGACAAACATGTAGGCATCAAAAATTTGTCCGTCATAAAATATGCCTTGTTTAGGTTTAAGACTTTTGTCTTCAAGAGCTTTAAAGAGTTTCTCGAATCTTTTATCTGACTTTAATTGATAATTTAATTGTTTCTGCTCAACACTATCTAATCGATTAAAAATATTTGCATTCTCAATCAAAAACTTTCGCATATGAACAAAAGCCTGCATAATTTGAATGCTTATCTTTACCGCAACTTTGCTATTTAGAACAGAAGACAACATAGCTACGCCTTGTTCAGTAAAAACGTAAGGCAAATATCTCCTACCGCCATGAAGTTTTGAGGTCGCAAATTGCGATCTCAAGTTTTCAAATTCTTTCCTAGTTAATTGAAACTTAAATTCTTTAGGAAATCTTTCAAGATTTCTCTTTACCTGTTCATTTAGTCTACTAGTAGAAACTTGATATAACTCTGCCAGATCTCTATCCAGCATCACTTGAGTACCTCGAATAGTATAAATGCGATTTTGGATACTATTTGCAATAGTAGTAGCTTCATTTTTTTTCATTATTTCGGATTATATTCGGTTTACAATAATTAAAAAATAGGAGTAAAAGTATCAAACTATAACTTCCTTTTTTAACTCGTTTTCTTTAAAAATATAGTTAAGTGATAAAAAAATAAGATTACTCCGATAACTCAGATAAGTGTTCAACAAAGTTTAAAAAAACTAACATGGGTTTATCATCAATTACAATTTTATTAATCGCACAGTTTTGCATTTGATAATCTTCTCCCTCGTCATATTGTTTTCTCAAATCTGAAAGTTTTTCATCACCAAAAATATTTCTTAGATAGTCAAAAATTGCTCCACTATGAGTTACTAATACAACATGGCTATCAGTTATTTTATTTATTAACTGACTAACCCTTTTTCCTGTGTCTTTTGAAGAATCTCCATACTTTGGAATATAATCCCTATTATTAGTGGCCTTAATCCATTCTTGAAGAAATTCGCTACGAGTAACATTGGAATCTGTCCAGTCCATTCTTTCAATTAGATTTTTATCTGAGCTATATTCTAAATTCATGACTTCAGCAATATTTTTTGCTGTTTCAATTGTTCTTTTGGTAGGACTAGAAATAATTTTTGATATTGGAAACTGACTTAAATATTTACCCGTTTGCTTAGCTTGGTTGATTCCAACTTCAGTTAAGCTAGGATTACCGGCATGTCTATGTTTTTGTCCATGTCTTATGAGGTAAATGGTAGTCATATAACTAGTATAAAGTAACTTCTACAGGTTGTTAAATTGAATTTTACCTTTATCATTTAAAATATCAGCTATGTCTGGGTTGTCATAGCGCTCCATTGTTGCCATCCAATTTGCTTTTTCTAGTTTAATTGAAAAGTGGTATGTCGGAAATCCCGACACACCACTTTTTTATTTAGTTCTCCCGATTCAAAAATATTTTTTAGATACTCTGCAATTGTTGTCCTACTTTTTTCAAATAGTTGTGCTATTAATTTTTGTGTTAGCCATAAGGTGTCATTTGCAAAAAATACATCAATATTGACTTTACCCTCATTTGTTTTAAAAATGACGAAGTTGCTGAATTTTTGATGGTAAAGGATTTATTACTGCTTCTTCTAGGTGGGATTCGTAAATTTTTGACATAATTATTATGGATTGAGTTTTAACAGCTTTTTTACTTGTTGATCAAAATCAGAGATATATTTTTTATCATTTTCTTTTCTATATTTTTTGTATTCAGATTTTGCTTTATTAATTGCTTTCTTATGGCTTATTATACCGCTGTTTTGCAGAATTTCTTTTTCTGCTCCTTTTAGAAAAAACTCTAATTTATCGATCCAGTCTTTCATTTTCATAGGTCTGACATTCGTAGCTTGAAGTTCTGCAAAATCAAGATACATGGATACAATCAAGTTAAGTTGTTTTATTTCTTTTTCTGAAAAATAGTTTTTAGCAATACCAATATCTCTAATGGTAATATACTTGCCCTTAAAATTGGTTAGCCCCAATAGTAGTTTTGTACTATCAACTCGCGAATTAATAAGTTCTGCAGCTGTATGACCGTGTATAGCAAAATGCATTTTGTTTTGTACGGTAGCGAAAAAATCTTTGGTTAATTTGTCATCTTTTTTATAATCAATGCTACTAGCATAAATATCGGTTACCTTTTGATAAAAATTACGTTCACTGCTGCGAATATCTCTGATTCTTTGTAGGAGTTCTTCAAAATATCTAGATCTAGCTCCTTCTTGCTTGAGACGGTCATCATCTATGGCGAAACCTTTTACTATATATTCCTGAATCCGCTTGGTTGCCCATTGTCTAAACTGTGTTCCCTGAGGGGATTTGACACGATAGCCAACAGAAATGATAACGTCGAGATTATAAAAATTAGTAGGTTTTGTAGAAAAATCGGAAATTCCGTTTTTTCTCAACGATTCTTCTTTTTTTAACTCATTTTCTTTAAAAATATTAAGTATATGTTCATTAATAGTTGACTTTGCTTTTCCAAAAAGCAATGTCATTTGTTTTATAGTAAGCCACACTGTTTCTTCATCTAGCTTAACTTGAAGCTTTGTTTCTCCGTTATTTGTGCGATAGATAACTAGCTGGGAGTTTTTAATGATTGGGTTATTGGATTTTGACATAATTAATTAGGTATTTGCTGGTTTTTGTAATCTGTTATTCATTATAGAAGCAGCAAAGGGTCGTAATTGTTCAATGTTATCTTGATCTTCAAATTGAGTGGGGATGCCGTAGAGATTGCCTTGATAAGACAAAACTGCCGCTACACCTCTACTAAATGTAAGAGGTAATTTTTCTTCTCGAGATATCATAATTATTTTTTCTGGCGGAGGACCTGGGTCTGGAACCCCAATGTCCCATAAGCTAACTCCTTAACTAGAGGTGATTATACTCAAAATGAGACAAATGGGACACTGTAAAAAAGCTCATCCGACTTTGAATTTAAGCTTATCTAACTTACCTTTAAATACTTCGGTCATTACTAGGGTTGTAAATTTGGTCGCTAGCTCAATATCTTTACCAAAGCTCATCACATATTCTTCATAATCTTTATTTTTTACATAGGTGTAGCAGTGATGAAGTTTTTTGGGCCATTTGCCATCATTAATAAAGTCTCGAGTAATTCCGAGTTCATTTAGTACACCTAGCATGGGATAGGCATATCTCTTAAGTTTATTACCCTTAGCCATCGGTCAATTGCCCATGATTTTTCCATCGCCTAGCCAGAATTGGACAAATCTATCTTCATCACCGCAATCAAAAATGAGAAAGTTGCAGTTTTTGCACAATAGCAATGCTTCAGTGATAAATTCATCTGCCAGTAACTCTTCTTGTAGTTTGCTAAGGGCTGTTTCTATTTCTTGGGTATATGTTTTATGGTCAGCCCAGCTTATAGCGAATTTCCAATCTTTAAATGTGACAGATAAATGATGATTATTGTAGTAACTTTTTTCAAAGAAAAGTCGTTTTAAGCGAAAATATAAAGTAAATATTTCAACCATTAACCAATTGATGAAAACAACCCACGGTTCTGGTTTTGGATCATTTTTCATTTTAACTTCGCTCACTTTCCAGCTCATCAATCAGATCTTCTTTGGTGTCTTCGAACATAGTTGGTTTGATTATATAATCACCACATGACTTTGACTAAATCAAACTTTTTGACTTTTCTTGATTCACCCCTGCATTTATGGGCAGATGCTAATAATCAATTGGAGAGTAAGAGTTTTTCTGTTTATGAACAACTCATAGCTAGACAGGGTTATGAAGTTGAAAAATTAGCTAAGAAGTACTTACAGCAAAAGGTTGAGAGTGAGTATCCATCAGGCAGCACCCTTGAGTTTCAATATCAGTTAATTGATGGTAACTATGAGGCTCAAATTGATGCCTTAATCCATGATGTTGATAATGACACCTATGATCTCTATGAAATTAAAAGCAGCACCAAGATAGATAAGCAGAATAAATATGATGTCACTTTTCAGTACTTAATAGGCAAATCAACACTCAAGGTCAATAAAATTTATCTAGTTTATGTAAATAACGACTATGTCAAAGATGGTGAGCTGGATTTAAATGAGTTCTTTAAAACTGAAGATATGGAGAAAGTGGTGAGTAAGCTAGAAGACGTAGTGTTTGCTCTAAGAGCTAAAGCTTGGGAGGCAATGAATCAATCTGAGGCTATGCTAGAAGAGCACTGCTATAAGCCCAAAGATTGCCCCTGCAAGCAGTTGTGCCATCCAAACTTGAGTGAGTATCCTATCTATGATCTAAGCTGGTGGAAGGTGGGTCAGTATGAAAAGTTAATAGCTCAAGGCTATCAAGATTTAGTAGATATTAGTGAAGAAGAGGAGTTAAATCCCAAGCAACTTCTTCAAGTTAGATCAATTAAACAAAAACAACCCATTATTGATGAGGAAAGCATAAAAAGAGAGCTGGGTAACCTGAGTTTTCCTTTATATTTTCTAGACTATGAAACCTATGGGCCAGCCACTCCTATTCATGATAACTATAAACCCTACCAGCACATTACTTTTCAATATTCTTTGCATGTTATGGAAAGTCCTGATGATGAGCAACTAAAGCATTATGAGTTTATTATTGATAATAAAAGTGAGTCTAGTCAGCAATTGGTTGAAGAATTACTTAAAGTAATCGGCAATGAGGGTTCAATTATCGTGTGGAATAAAAGTTTTGAGATGAAGTGCAATGAAGAGCTAGCCTTACTTCAGCCACTGTATGCAGCTGAGATGGAAGCTATTAATCAGCGAGTTTATGACTTGATGGATATCTTTAAAGATGGCTTATTTGTTGATTATCGTTTTCATGGGAGTGCCTCAATTAAAAAAGTTTTACCAGTTTTGGTACCAGATCTTAGTTATGATGGAATGGAGATTGGTGAAGGAGCTACTGCCATGACCAAGTGGTGGGAGATGGTGGATGGGAAAATTAGCAAAGAAGCAAAAGAAAAAATTAAGCAGGATTTATTAAAATACTGCGAGCTAGATACACTGGCGATGGTGGAGATTTGGAGGAAACTATTTTTATTAAATTAGTAATACTTTTTTTTATAATACTGAGCTTCATCTACTTGTTTTTCAGCTTTTTGGAAAAAACCTCGATTGGGTTCAAAGTTATCTCCCATTGATATTTCTCTCATTCTATCAATTCTAAATGTCCTCAAATCATTCCTCAACGTACAGAAACCCACACAATATTTATTATTAACACTATACGGAAGTATAATTCTGTTAAATCCTTTATAAATCATTTGAATTGAAATATTCTCTCCAACGGCTTTTTTAAGTAATTCTATTTTAGATACTGCTAACTTTTTAGATTTTTTGTCTACACAATCTTTTTTTAAGTACCAAAAAAAATTACCATCTATTTGACATTTTTCTTTTAATTTACCATATAGAATGCTATTTACTATTGTTTTATCAATATTGAGAATCCCGGCGATTTCTCTTGCTTTTAATCCAGGTTTTTTTGAAAGAATTACTAGTATTTTATTTGAATTATCTTCAATGGTTTTTAGAGAACTTATCAATGAAAAAGTTTTGTTCGTTATCGAATCTAATTCGGGACTTGCTTTGCATAAATAAATATTTTTGTAAATATTAATTTGAGAATAACCCAATCTAGATCTAAAAGAATGCAGAGTAATTCCTCTTTTTTTCTCGTAACACAGTAAGCATAATTCTATTCCTTTAAAAGGAAAATAGTTTTTGTTGTAAATTTTGCCACATCCATCACAAGCTCTATCTTGTTTGTTTTTTAATTTTTCAATTTGCTTGTGGTAATTTTCTAAAACCTCTGAGTTTTTAGCTTTTTTTTTACGATTGAATTGAGTTTCTTATCAAAAGAATCAACTGGATCTTTGCTCATATTAAATTTATTTAATCTTAAAAACTTATAACCATAACCTTCGAGAACTTTTTGACGGTATATATCACCTTCGTTCATATAATATTTATAATTTGAAGCATTAACAGTTTCATTAGTTTCACTAAAGTGTTCTTTGAAGCCATCATATTCAATGATTATTTTTTCATTTTTATATATAAGTAGGAAGTCAACTTTATATAAAGGATGAGAATAATCTTGATTCAATTGCTTTAGATATTCCCCAAGGGGAAACTGTGAAATGAATTCAATTTTGTCTTTATTGTCTTTATAGAATTGTGTTTCATAAAAATAGTGACGAATTTTTCTTTCCATTGGTGAGTTAGGATCAACATTTCCTTGCTTGGTTTTTCTACTTACTTCTAATTCATTTTTGTAGTGCAATAAGGCATTTTTTATTTCTCCCCTAAAGTCCTCTGGTTTTTTACTAAGCACAAAGTGAATACATTCTTTTGCACGACTAAAGCCAACATTAAGTCTTTGCGATTTAACAGTACCTTCAATTTCATCATTTATACTCGAAAAGTTTACGGGGAAAATCCAATTTAGCTGATCTTTTTCATGCGTTGCTACCATCGAGTAGAAAATATAATCTCTTTCTTCTCCCTGACAGGTATCAAAGGTCATTATCTTCAATTTGCATTTTCCAAACAACCAATCTCTTTCTGGTAATTCATTTATTCTGTCAAATAATAAAGTGACTTGCCCTCTGTGTGGAGTAATGATCCCAATGGATTGTTCTATGTTGTTGTCTTTAAATTCTTTTAATTTTTTAATTATGAATTTAATTTCTAACTCGTTTGTATTTTTAGATTGATCAATTTTGCCATCGTGGTCAATAACATCAAATTTTATTACATCTTTAACTGGAATTCCCCTCACCTTCATGCATTGTAAGGCACCATCGTAGAAATACTTATCAGAGTAAGAGATAATTTCTGGATAGCATCTAAAGTGCTTCTTTAACTGACAATCATAATTGCGAATAAATCGCATGAATTTTAGAATAGAGTTTTTAATATCAAAATTTTCTTGAACCTTGGTTAACCATCCTTGATCATCTTCACCATTAATTTTTTCCGCAATAAAAGTTTTTTGAACCTTGTTTTTAAGTTCTTGATTTGTTACTTTGCTTGCATTATTTGCCTTAACATTCGAGAATTGTTTATCATCTCCTAAGACTACGACTTGTTTTCCCCTAATCAATGCCGGAAGAGATTGCGCAATACTTACCTGAGATGCCTCATCAATAATTATTAAATCGAAAAGATCTTTTTCTAAAGGAATATACTCCGCGTAATCTCTGACACCAGCCAAAATACAGGGAAATGCCTTTTTTAAATTTTTAAATAATTTCTTGGGAAATTTCTGTTTCTTTTTTATAATACTCTTTAAAAGTTGAACTTCACCTGCGCAATTACCTGAGTATTCAATAATTCTTTTATCTAAAAAATAAGTCATTTGCGCAGCCACCAAATGTTCCAGTGTATTTATATTATCTGAATAGAAATTGTTTTCTTCAAAATTAAATTGATCATCAAGTTTTCTTTCAGTTTTTATAAATTTCAGATATGAAATAATTTCATCTTCTGTAAAATTTGTTAATTCACAAGTTATCTCGTTTATATAAGTAGAATCTATTTTTAGATTGGTTAGTTGAGCTAACTTAGAAAATTGCTGGGAAAATTGTTTGATAAACTTCAAATCATCTTTTAATGTTAGAGATAATTCAAAGTCAGAAATAAACTGATCAAGTCTACTAATTATTTTACTAGTATCTTTTTTAAATAAGCTATTTTTTGTTAGATTAATATCTAGGCTTTCAAAAACACCCATAAAATCTACATATTTTTCTGCATCATCAATTAGATTAAACAATTCAACAACTTTCGCAAAATTAGAACAATCTAAGATTGAATAACTTTCATATTTTAATAGATCTGAAATCAACCCCGATGTTTTTTCAGTAAATTTTGGCAGATCACCGAAGGATTGTTTTTTGGTAAGCAACCTGAAAACTGATCTGGTTTCAGAATCTACCAGTCCATTATTATTAGCCTTTAATTTAAGTCGCTCATAAAGATCTAAGACATTATTTATGTAATCAAGTTTTTTTTCAGGATTTTCAATTTTAAAATAATGAAATGTCTTTTTAAATTTTCTTGTACTAGAAATTATTTTGTCTTTTTGGAAAAGATAGCCAATGACAAGTTTTTTGTATGATCCTAATTCATTTGAGTACAAACGCAAGGCATCAATCGCTGAATCGATACTTATCTCATCAGGAACTATAAATTGATCAAGTATTTTTTCATTGACTATCATTTGGTCAAGTGTTCTTTTCACCTCATGATAAATATTTATTAATAAATTATATTTATCGAGGTTTTCTTTGAGCTCTGAAATAACTATTTTAGAATCAAATGATTGAAATAATTCATTAATGTTATTATCTGGATTTGACTCAGAAATTTTTTCAGTTAAAAAAATTAAGTCTTCGAATTTAATTTTTGTTTGAACATACTTGGGTTTAGATAATCTTTCAATTTCCTCGAAATATTTTTTAGAATATTTATTAGTTAACAATTTAATAGACTTAATATTAGTTAGTATTTCTCTTAAGTCTTGAATTGATTTTAAATTATCATTTTCTAGCCACTCGTGTTTAATCAAAAGATTTTTGAACTTTCCGATGTTACCAAGTGTTGCTATCAGTTTTAATAAAGCTGGTTCTAATTCTGATAAATTTTCATCAGATATCCAAACAAAATCTTTATATTTATCTGTTTTTGAAAAATAGTAATCAATATCTTCAATTGAGATATTTTCAAAGTAATGAATATTGTCTTGGATACTTGTTTTTAAATTTTCTGCAATTTCTTTTCTTGCAGAATCATAGTCATCTTTTTTATTTTTGTATGTGCGATAATGTGCTTTAATTTTTGCAATTATTTGTCCTTGTACTATTTTATAAAATTTATTTCCAGATCTACCAAGTCGTAATATAGGATTTTGGAAATCATCTTCATGTCTAATTTTGTTTAGAGTTTCAGAAATTTTCTCTTCAACAACATCTAGCGCCTCTTTTTTATCTGACAGAACCAATACAGATTTCTCTTCAAGTAAAGCTTTGCATATTATTGCTGTGATGGTATGGCTTTTTCCAGTTCCTGGAGGACCTTCTAAAACAAGAAATTTACAATCCGGTTTTTCTAAGGCCATAAGCACTTTTTTTTGTTCATCGTTGAGAGGAATGGGACTTTCAATAACTAATTTATTGGAGATATTTCTGTCATCCCATTCATCTTCAACTTCCTCCATAAAAGGAGTTGGGTTTTCTTCTATAAAACTATTTAATAACTCGTTAAATTTTTCTAACAAATCACCATCGTCATTTAGTATTTCTTCATAATCGTTTATTAGCGATTCGTCAGAAGTATCAAATAAATAAAAATAGGATTTATTTGATAAAGAAACTATAAGATTAATCCCCTTTTGTTTTTGGGGATCAGACACATCTATATTCCTATTTAGTTCAAAAAAAATCTCCAACTTTTTAATAATTGTTTCCAATTGCGGCTGAAAGCTACTTTGATCATTGAGATAAATAATTCTTTCAAATTCACCCGCTAAAGTAGCTTTTTGTTTTACTTGCAAATTATATTCTTGAACTACAAAATCAATAGCTTTGGTATTGATAAAAAGTCTATTGTCAAACTTGAGTTTAAAACTAAGATCTCTCTTTTCTACTGAAAGAGGAAGATATAAAACAGGGAATTTTTCATTACCTAGTGATACTTCGTAGAAGTATAAATATAGCTCTGTTTTATCAATAAGCTTATTGTTTCTAAAAAGTTGATAAAGATCATAAAAAGCATCGCCAACAGCAAATGTTTCAAAAAATGATAGCAGGTTTGTTTTTAGTTCTGGAAGAAGTATGATCTTCTTTAATTCTTTCTTAAGATTAAATGTTTTTCCATGTTGAGAATATGTCTGTAATAAATCTAAAAAATTAATCTCAAAATAAGAAAACAATGCATCTACAATATCAATCTCTAGCTGATATTTACTATTCTCATCAGCTAGATTGAGGTTTTCAAGGGGTTTATCTAAGTCATCTAAAAAAGGCAGTACAAATGTTCTAGCTAATATTTTTTTTGTTATTTCCGTTGCTTCTTCTAAGAATTTATCATGCTCCTTCTTATAAAGAGCTGAAAGTTCGTCAATTTCTTTCTCAATTTCCAAAAAAACGATCTTTAAATCATTAGTTGATAACTTGTTAATTTTTCTAGAGATCAGCTCTAGAAGAGTTTTTGGTATGTTTGTAGTATAAGCACCTTTTTTAATCGTGAAGTCTTCTTTGGGAAATCCCCTATTGAGATTATTCTGTAAGACTGTTTTTAGAGAATCATATTTATCAAGGTCAATTGCTACTTTAAGTCCATTTTTTGATTTTTGTATTGTATTTCTTTTTGGAAGGCGTCTTTTCTTGAAGTCAGTTTCTAAAAAACTCATGAAATACCTAGCAACTTCTTTAACGAAAGAAGATATTTCTGTATTTTCTTGATTGGAATTATTTGAATTTGTCACAAAATATAATTACTTTCTGATTGTTACGACATTTCTTAAATTATAGTACAAAAAACTATTTTTTATTAACTTGTCGGTGGCTTTCATTATAGATGACTATAGGTATCACAGCCAGAGAGGTTAAAAGTGAAAAAGGATGGGTCTACCATAACTTTTCACTTGTTGCGGAGCATGTGGGTCTGGTACCAGTGTGTCCTTATAATTAGCTAATTTTAATACTCTCTTACTTCTACTTTATCTTGAATTTTACTAAAAAATCCAACGATCTTATTTTTCCCCCAGTTATTTTTATAACAAAAGTAAAAAATTAAACCTGATGATATTAGTATTGCTAAAACTTTATACAACCAAGATAGTGGCGTCACAGCTATAGCTGAATGAAGAATTACAGTTAGAACACCAAAGGCTTGTCCAAAGTAACTAAAACTTTTATCTCCACGTTTCACTTTAGTTATTAAATTCATATATGTATTTTATACAAAAATGAGACAAATGGGACACTATAAAAAAGGAGTGTCTTTTTTTATGCTTGCCATCGCTATTCAGTTTCATTCGATTCTTCAAACTTTTTCTGCATAGTTGGATTTCCACGGGCAAGCTTTTTGATCGTGAGATCTTCTGCCTTATTATTGGCAATGCGTAGGTTGTCATCAGATCTTAATAGGTTTTCTTTCGTTTTTTGTAGCTGGGTAATCGATTTATCAATGCTATCAATCGCAGTTTTAAATTTTTCTGAGGCTAATCGATAGTTTCTACCGAATGAAGTTCTAAAATCATCAAGTTGCTCTTCAAAGTTAGACACATCTATATTTTGATCTCTTACTAAAGCCAACTCAGATTTATATTGTATGCTATTTATCGATGCATTAAGTAATACTGTGATCATTGGAATAAAAAACTGAGGCCTAATGACATACATCTTTGGATATTTGTGCGACATATCAACAATACCAGTGTTATAAAGTTCATTGTCAGCTTCTAGCAACGATACAAGTACAGCATATTCACAGCCTTTTTCATTTCTATCTTTATCAAGCTCTTTTAAGAAATCCTCATTCTTCTTCTTTGTGGCAGTTTCATCACCTTCATTTTTCATTTCAAACATTATGCTAATGATCTCTATACCTTGCTCATTAACCTCTCTGAAAATATAGTCACCCTTACTACCACTGCTAGCATCGTTATCCTTTTCAAAATATGCATTCTGGAAAGCAGTTGCGCGAAGTTTGTTGAACTCAATTTCACAATGTTGCTCGAGTGTTTCTCCAAGCATCTTAGTCGAGAGCTTCACCTTAAGATCCTTATAATACTCGATCATTTCCTCTTTACTTTTTAGCTCACTTTCATATTTTTCTTTTAGTGAAGTCTCAAGTAATTTTGATTCCGAGTCTTTTGCACTAAGTTTATGAAGTAATTGATCTCGCTCTTTTTCAACTACATTTACTGCCTCGGTGACAGCAAGTTTTTTTTCTGTCTGTGATGCTTGTATCTGTGCTTCTAATTTAAGAATCTCAACATCTTTTTTAGCAATATCTTCTTGCGATACATTTTTTGCGTTTGCTTCAGCGAGCTTAATTGCTGCTTGTTTTTCTTGCTCTAGTAATTTAATTTTCTCCTGTAATTCTTGTTCTTTTAGTTTGGCCTCAAGTGCTTTTTCACGCTCAGTCGTCTCGCGAGCTTTATCTATTTCAGCTTGAATAGTATCTTTTTTTATGGACGACACCACATTCTCAATGGTAGATTTATCAATATCCACTTCATGTAATGTTGAGAGATCAATTGAATCTCCTTTATTACCATCTTCTTGCAATACGAGTGTGTGTTCGTCTTGGATAGAAACTTTAATTTTTTTCATAAATTTAACCTTTCATAAAAATAAATTTAGAAAAGATCTAACCATTCATTAGATTTTTTCCATCAATTTCAAAAAATCTTCAAGCTTTTTAATTTTTTCTGGTTCAGTTAATTTCATTATCTGATGCTGATCATGCATATCTTCATGCCAATTATTGGCTAGTATTTCATCTTTTACTTTGCATTTATCTCCAATTTTTTCTAAGTAACTAGATGTGCTTCCCTCAGCAAGAGTTTTCTTATCTAGTAAGAAAAAGTATTTATGCTTCAAAAGTCTTTCGAGACATATTCGTACTTTTTTTAAAGCATCGTCGATATTTGTTGAATTTTCTACAGCTTCTTTTATGTTTTTTACGTCTTTAAAATATTGTTCTTCAACAATATCCGCTATATTACAAATATCTAAAGCTGATCCTTTTGTCTTATTGAAACTGATCTTAAGCAATCGCGTGTCATTATTTGGAAGCTTACTTTGGAGTCTTGCTAAAAAACCATCATCATGTGTCAAGACAATGAGTTGCTCTGGAGCATCACCGCTTTCGTTTTTTATGTTAATAATCGTATTTGCTAAGTAATCTTTTCTATTTGAATCAAAACTAGAAAATGGATCATCCAAAATAACAATTTTGTCCTTTAAATCAGCATCAGTTTTTAGGCTAACTATAAAAAACGACATTGCAAGTAGCCTTTTATCGCTATCACTTAAAGTATTTCCAAAATAATATTTGTTTTTAGGTTCATCTGCTAATTGAGAAGTTCTATTTGTAATGGGAACAGATTGACCCTGAATGACAAACTCATAATCTATAAAATGTGAGTCGGATCTAGTTAGATTAGATTTAGTTGCTAGTTTTTGAATAGTAAAATCTGCTCCAAGATCATTTTCTAATATTGAATTTATTAATTTTTGATTTTTATTAATAATTTGTCCAGTTTCTTTATCAATATCAGCTCTGAGGTGTTTAATCTCATTTTTCTTTTTTTCAATCGCATCTAAACTGTTTATATATGCATTTGCAAGCTTTTTACCCTCATTAGAGAATCTATACTTAACTAGGTTTAATTTGTTTGACTCATTTTTTAATGAGTGTAATTTTTCTGATGAGAATTCTTTGCTTTTTACTTCATTGAAAACCGTATGCAATTTTTTTATCTCTTTTATAAATATTTGAAATTGACTATTGTTAGATTTGCAATTAATCTCATGATTTAAATTAGTAATCTTGATTTTAATGTCATCGTCTAGCTCCCCTTTACTATTTAGCAACAAATCTTTATCAATAAAATCCTCAAAATTTACACCATAAGGCAAAAATTTTGATATTTCAGTCTCAAGATCTAATCGTAAAAAAATTTCACCAGCTTGAATTATCTCTTGTCTTGTTTCTGTGTATGTTTTATTAAAAACTTTTTTAAAATCAGAAATTATGTCTTTGACTGAAGAAATATTTTGTCCGCAGAAAACACACGAATCAGCATTTTGCTTTAATAGACTCACGCCCTCTGCTAAAAAATTTTTTGAAGCATTTGGATTTTTCCAATGTTTTTTTACGTGATTTTCTATGCTTTCATTGGCTGATACATCGAGAGTTTTTTGTATTGATTTTGAAAAAATATCGAACTTACTATTTAATGGAGAATTTCCAATAAGTTTTTTTAATATTTCAATATTTTTTAATATCTCTATTTCATTGTTTTTTTTAGTGATTTTTTTATCTAGATCTTCGATCTCATTTAATTTTAAGAAAATATCAAACGAACCCAAATCGCTTTTTGTATATTCATGTTTAATCTTATCGCGTTTTTTCTCAAGATCTGATTGTTCTTCTCTCAATGATTCTAATTTTTTAACCTTTTGATTAATATCATCACCTATGAAAATTCCATATAAATTCGATTTATGTTTATGATCTATTTCATCACCAATAAACACAGAGTTATGAACAAAATAATTATCAAAAATGCTAATATCTTTATTACTCCAATTTCCATTAGCGAGTGTTGAATGCTTGTCATTATCATCTAAAATATCAATTACTATGGTTTCAGTATGGTTAAAGCTTCTTTTTCCTTCAATATAGCTTCGATCAGAATTTTGTAATGATCTAAAAATTGTAGTCAAAGTGCTTTTGCCATAAGCATTAAAACCAAAAATAATGGTGTTTTTTAGAAAATTTAAACTATCGTGATTACTAGAAAAGTTTCTAAATTTACCAACTCCGGAAATTTTCAATATTTTTTTAATCATACAATCAATTATACATCTGACTTTTTTGGATACTTTCTTAAAAACTTTTCATTCTCACTCACCAAATAAATCGTTTCACAAATATTGCCTCATCTTTTCTGGCCATATATCAACATTATCTCACACTTACAGGTCGTTAAACCAAAAAATGTTAAAATCAAGGAAATTTAGCAAGCTTCATCAACCCATTGGCAGATATTAGACGGGTCTATCAGAACTTTTCAGTTGTTGCGGAGGTGATGGGATTTACGACTCGCTTTGCTCGCTGTATTACCCAGGTTGCTGCGCAACTTGGCGGCACGAAAATTCTCATCCCACAATCAATATATAAAATAAGACGGCTAAAGCCGTCTAATTTTATATGCGGAAGCGGTGGGATTCGAACCCACGAAACCCGTAAGGGCTCAAGATTAGCAATCTTGTGCAATTGGCCACTATGCGACGCTTCCTTATATGTCTATTAAATCACATAATGACTCAAGATTAGTCCCGACTATGTCGGGAGCCACTATGCGACGCTTCCTTATATGTCTATTAAATCACATAATGACTCAAGATTAGTCCCG
>JAHJBU010000063.1 GCA_018813375.1 Patescibacteria group bacterium | reverse complement strand
TGAGCCACTTTTGTTTTTCTTTTCCCGAATATACATGCACCCATTCTATCAATGGGACACCCAAAAATATACTTCATCCAGGCTAAATATTGCTGTTTTCTATGTGTTTGCGGAAGTCAGGAAAAAACTATGAAAATGAGCAATGAAAAAATTCAGCGAGAATTAGGGATCAAACCAATGACTATTGATGAGGCTTTGGAAGATATTAAGCAGCAACTAAATTAAATCTGGTCTTCTCTGCTGAGTTCTTTTTTTAGTTTGTTCTTCTCTCCACTTTTCTATTTTTGCATGATCGCCAGATTTTAATACATCAGGTACTTTTTTACCGTCAAACTCCTCAGGCCGAGTGTACTGCGGACAACCTAATTTATCAGAGCCAGCACTAAATGAATCTGTAGAAGCTGAATTTTCATCACCCAAAACTCCAGGCAAAAGTCTAACCACACTATCCACAATTACCATTGCGGGAATTTCTCCACCAGTTAAAACATAATCTCCAATTGAAATTTCTTGGTCTACATAATCTCTAATCCGTTCATCAAAACCCTCATAATGACCAGCTATCAAAATTAGGCCTTTTTCTTGAGAAAACTGCTCTGAGCGTTGTTGAGAATATTTTTCTCCCTGAGGAGTCAACAAAATTATTTTTGCATCTGAATTTTGCTCTTTTAAATCTAAAATCGCTGCGTGCAACACATCTACTTTTAATACCATTCCAGGACCACCGCCAAAAGGACGATCGTCAACCATTTTGTGTTTATCAATAGCCCAGTCGCGCAAATTATGAATTTTTATTTCTACAAAGCCTGATTTCTGAGCACGCTTCATAATACTTTGCGTAAATATTGATTCAAACATTTCTGGAAAAAGAGTTAAGATGCTAATTTTCATTGAACTCCAATTTCTTAATTTGATCGCCAGCATCTAAATAATTTTCATCAGAAATTGTACTTTGCCCCAGCTCTTTCTCTGTGTCTTTTCTAGCATTACCAGCCACACCACCACCTCGCTCATAGCCCACTTTAGCTAACCAAAGTTTAAATGGCTCTGCTTTTTTACTAGGAATAGATTGAATTATGCGAAAAATAGTTTCAGTGTTTGCACAATCAGTTTTATATTTTTTACCATCAGACGACTCCATTTTCAGTTGTCCGATATTTTCGGACACCTCAAAATAACCTTCATCTATCAGCTTATTTTTCAAATCATTCCAGTACTTTCTAGATCTAGAAGATTCAATCAACACTCCAATTACGTCAATAATTGAAAACCACCACTCGCCCTGATAAAACTTTTTTCGGATTCTCTTTCCTTCAAAAACAGAAATTTTAGTTTGAGTCATAACTACTCGCATTATACCTGCTACTGATTATTAGTTATAGCAACCAAGTATTAAAAAATTATTAAGTATTTACAGAAACAGTTTTAATAAAACCTATGTGATATTATTAACAATATGAAAATTGCTTGTATTGGCACAGGTTTTGTCGGGGTAGTAACTAGCGCAATTTTTGCTTCTCATGGTCATGAGGTGGTGGGATTAGATATTGATGAAAATAAAGTTAAATCTTTATCAAATGGCGAAGTACCTTTTTTTGAACCAGGGTTAAGCGAATTGCTCAAAAAAACTCTCGCTGACGGCCATCTAACCTTCACCAACTCATATAAAAAGGCTATTTCTAATGCTGAAATCATTTTTATTATGGTAGGTACACCCTCAGCGGCTGATGGCCAAGCTGATCTCAAATATGTTTTTGCAGCTGCAGAAAGCATGGCTCCTTATTTAAAAAAGGAAGCAGTTGTAGTCGTCAAAAGCACTGTTCCTCCTGGCACCAGTAAAGAAGTGGCAAAAATTATCAAACAAAAAACTAAAACTTCTTTCACTACTGCCTCAGTTCCTGAATTTTTAAGAGAAGGCTCTGCTGTAGAGGATACTCTTCATCCCTCTAGGGTAGTTATTGGCACTACTGATAAAAAAACTGGGGAAAAATTAACTCAGCTTCATCGACCCCTCTCAGACAAAATTATCATTATGAAGCCTGAATCAGCTCAAATGGCTAAATATGCCTCAAATACCTATCTAGCAACTCGAATCACTTTTATTAATCAAATTGCTGATCTGTGTGAAAAAAATGGCGCTGATGTCGAAGAAGTTGTGGCTGGAATTGGAGAAGATCCTCGAATTGGCACCCACTACTGGTACCCAGGATTTGGCTATGGCGGCTCATGCTTCCCCAAAGACGTAAGTGAGCTAGCTGCTTACTCTAGGGCTGTGGGAGAATCAAATAATCTGATGAATAAAGTTCATGAATTAAACTTAGCTCGCACGCCTTATTTAATGGAAAAAATGGGTCAAAAAATTGGCGGCTGGAAAGATAAACAAGTGGCTGTATTGGGATTATCATTTAAACCTAACACCGATGACACTCGTGAAGCTCCCAGTACCGCAATTATTAAGTATCTACAGCAACAAAAAGCTAACATCTTTGGATTTGATCCCAGGGCAAAATGGTCTGGTGAAACAACTAATTTTTCTCAAAAAAAGAGCTTGGAAGAAGCTGTTGCGCATGCTGATGTGATTATCGCAGTAATTGAATGGCCAGAAATAATTTCTTTTGACTTTTCTAAAACTAAACTCAACAAACCACAGTTTTTTATTGATGGTCGAAATCAATTTGATCCTGCCACTATCAAAAACTGGAACTATATCTATTTAAGCATTGGCCGAGGATAAATATGAAGCAACCCACTATTCTTATTACTGGCGGAACTGGATTTGTTGGTTCTCACCTAGTAGAAGCTTTAATTGAATCAGGGCAAAAAAATATTCATGTCACTAATTATTCTGACAAACCAGGATTTGTACATCAGTTACTGCCACCAGAACAGATTCACAAGTTAGATTTAACTGACCAAGAAAAAACATTTGCCTTAATCAAAAAACTTCAACCAAATCACATTTATCATTTAGCATCGCTGGCTGCTGTAGGAAAAAGCTTTAATAACACCAAGCAAGTTTTAGACAATAACACCCAATTACAACTAAATATTCTAGAAGCTGTTAAACAATTTACTCCTCAATCACGCTTGTTAGTTATTGGGAGTGCTATGGAATATGACTTGATTAATTCTTATCCCGGTCATAGCTCTCAAGCAGTAACTGAAACTTATCCTTTGGGACCAGCCAGCCCTTATGGTGTTTCTAAAACTATCCAAGATCTACTTGCCTATGCTTATGCGCAAAGTTTTAATTTAAATATCATCCGAGTCAGACCTTTCAATCATATCGGAGAGCGACAAACTCCAGATTTTGCAGTTCCTGCCTTTGCCCAACAAATAGTAGCTATTGAAAATGGTCAGCAAAAAAATCTTAAAGTTGGTAATTTAACTGCCGTCCGTGATTTTACTGATGTTAAAGACATGGTTAAAGCATACTTATTATTAATGGAAAAAGGTAAATCTGGCCAAGTTTATAATATTGGCACTGGCCATGGCTATGAGATGCAGAAAGTCTTAGATATTCTCATTAGCTTAGCCAAAACAAAAATTGAAGTTGAAATTGATCAGGCAAGAATGAGACCATCAGATGTGCCAATTGCTGTGGCTAATCCTAAAAAAATCCAAGATTTGGGATGGCAGCCAACAATTAAATTGGAAAAAACTTTAGAAAGAATATTACTATATTGGAGATCGCAATCATGAAAAAAGCTTTTATCACTGGTATTACTGGTCAAGATGGGTCATATTTAGCAGAGTTACTGCTAGAAAAAGGATATAAGGTTTATGGTCTGACCAGACGCACCAGTACCCAAAATTTCGCCCGAATTCAGCGAATTGTTCATCATCCCAACTTAAAACTTATTTCTGGTGATTTAGCAGATCAGCACTCACTCACTTATCCAATCAAAGAAATTCAACCAGATGAGGTTTATAATTTGGCTGCTCAATCTTTTGTTCAAGCAAGTTGGGAGCAACCGGTTTTAACTGGTGATTTCACGGCCATTGGTGTAACGAGAGTTTTAGAAGCCATTAGATTAGCTTGTCCTACCGCCAAATTTTATCAAGCTAGCTCATCTGAAATGTTTGGTAAAGTCCGTCAAACACCACAGAATGAAAACACTCCATTTTACCCACGTTCTCCTTACGGAGTAGCTAAGGTGTATGGACACTGGATCACTATTAACTATCGCGAATCATATGACATGTTTGCTGTCTCAGGCATCCTCTTTAATCATGAGTCTCCTCGTCGTGGACTAGAATTTGTAACTCGCAAAATCGCTAATGCTGTGGCTAGAATTAAACTAGGCAAACAAAAATTTATTGAGCTAGGAAATCTTGATTCGCAACGTGATTGGGGCTATGCCAAAGATTACGTGGAAGCAATGTGGCTAATGCTGCAACAAGATAAACCAGAAGATTTTGTTGTTGGAACTGGTGAAACTCACTCAGTCAGAAAATTTTTACAACTCTCCTGCAAAGCAGCTGGAATTGATGATTGGAAATCTGTTTATAAACATAATAAAGATTTTGATCGCCCAGCAGAGGTTGATCAATTAATAGCAGATCCAAAAAAAGCTCATAAAGAATTAGGCTGGAAACCATCCATCACCTTCGAAGAACTGGTTACTCTAATGGTTGAGGCTGAAATACAAACAGAAACAAAATTAGCAAATGAATAAAGCGATTGTCATAATTCCCACTTACAATGAGAGGGATAATATTGAGCCTACTATCTCTCGAGTATTTGATAATTTTTATCAAATCAAAAATTGGGAAATGCATATTTTAGTAGTAGATGATACTTCTCCAGACAAAACATATGAGGTAGTTA
>JAHJBU010000062.1 GCA_018813375.1 Patescibacteria group bacterium | reverse complement strand
ATGAAGGCAATGCTAAGACCTATTATTTCATGCTTTTCTTCTCTTTCTTTAAGGATCATTACCGCCAGAACAGAGACAAAAATAGGGGTGGTGGTGGTGATTAAGCTGGCTTCAATGGCGCTAGTCATGCTAAGACCAGAATAAAGCAGTGACAGAGCTAAAGTCCCGCCTAATATTTCTATGAGAGTGATTTTTGTTAAAATTTGCTTAAGATTTTTTATTTTAGGCAAATAATGAATGAGTATCGGCAATGAAAGAGCAGAGGCTAGAATGTAGCGGTATAGTAAAAACCTAAAGGGCGTGGTAACCTCAAAAGCCGGCTTGACCAAAATCAGAGAAGCACCCCAAACAATGGTGTTGATGATCATGAAGGTATAGGAGGGGAGACGAGATTGTTTTTTTCTGCGAGCCATACTTACCATCATAGTCAGGATTTGATATGATGCACAACATGCAACTGAGCGATTATTTAGCAAAAAACCCCAAGAAATATTTAATTTTTGATTTTGATGAAACTATTGCTAGGATGGAGATAGATTGGAGTGACTGGCATGAAGGGATGGCGAATATATATCGACAGTTTGATCAGAAGCAGGTAGAAGATTATTCGTCTGATGAGCACCGGCGCTACAATAATTATGCAAAGAAGTTTGGTCAAAAATTGGTGGTATTAACAAAATTTTTTAATGCTGAATATGAAGCCCGGATGACCCGCGAGCTTAGTCCTTATCCAGAGTTGGTGGAATTTATTAAAGATGCCACCGGCTATCAGTTGTCTATTTATTCCAGTAACTCTAAATCAACAGTGCTTAAAGGTCTGAAAGCGTTAGGGATTGCTGAGAAGTTTGAACAAATCGTGAGTCGGGATGAGGTTACTTTTATTAAGCCGGATCCAGAGGGGTTTGCTCTAATTTATGATCTAAAAGTGCCTAAGAGTGAGTATTTAATGATTGGCAATAGTTTTACCGATCAAGGCATGGCGGAAGCTGCTGGGATAGATTTTTATCTAGTGGAGTACTTTAGGCCAATTTTTTAATTACTTCTTCCACGCTCATCATTTCCTGATCTCTAGTTTTAAGATTTTTGAGTGAGACTTGGTTGTTTTTGACTTCTTCTTCACCAATCACAATCGCGTAAGGGATATCTTTTTTATCAGCATATTTAAATTGCTTGCCAATTTTACTTGTCATGTCTGGGTAAAGTTCGGTTTTTATATCTGCCTGACGAAGCTTTTTTGCTATTTCGAGAGTTTGACTTTGGTATTTTTTATCAAAAGTTGTGACTAGAACTTGAGAACAATTTGTTTTAGGAATTAATCCTAGTAGGTCAGCAGCTTCAACAGTGCGGTCAAAACCAAAAGCAATGCCAGTGGCTGGCACATCAAGACCAGTTAGCCGTTTCATCATTGAGTCATAGCGTTCGCCACCACCAACTGAGCCAACCTCATAATCTTCAATCACAATTTCCCAGATTGGTCCCTCAGAATAACTAAAAGAACGGGCGAGAGTAGGCTCAAAGCGATAAAATTCTTGACTAAAACCAGAGTTTTCTAAATAAGTAATAATAGTTTTAATTGTTTCATCTGGTTTGATGTCCATGACTTGCTCAAAATATTCTTCTGCTTGAGCTAGTTTTATCCTCTTATCAACCATGTTTCCAATCACTCCATCACGGCCGATTTTTTGTAGTTTATCAATGGCCACGATGGCTTCATAAGGAATACCCTTCATCAGCTCGCGGCTATTAAAAATTATGACTGGTTTTTTAAAGCCAATATTAAGGTATGTTTCTAGATTTTCAGCAATGACCTCTGCATCTGCCTCTGCACCTTTGACTCCAAAAATATCAAGATCAAATTGAGTAAACTCGCGATACCTGCCTTTTTGAGGCTTTTCAGCTCTAAATACAGATTGGATTTGATACCTTCTAAAAGGTAGAATGATATTTTCATAATTAGCACCGACATAACGACACGTAGGTACGGTTTGATCGTAGCGCATGATAACTTCACGGCCACCATTATCGGTAAATTTATAAAAGAGTTTTTCATCTTCACCAATTTCACCCTTAAATAGCTCATAAGGCTCGAGAGTAGGGGTTTCAATCGGTTCGTAACCCCAGTTTTCTGCTGTTTTAGTCATTACATCCCGTACCCACTGACGTTTTTTGGCATCGATAGGCAAGATATCTCTAAATCCTTTGAGAGTTTGCAGATTCTGTTTTTGCATAATTTTCTCCCCAATTACGTTTCTTAGTACTTATTGTAGCAGTAGTTAAGCCATGTTGCAGGCGATGAAAGCAGATAGTTCTTGTTCTATTTGTTCATCATCAACACTCGTCTTCGATAATAGTATTCTCAGAGCTTCCATTTGAGTCATGCCTTCAGCCACTGCTTTTTCTCGAGCTTGCTGTGTAAATTTGTAGTCAATAATACCTATTTTTTCTGACATATTTCTCCTTTCTTTTTAATTATTCTTGAGGGAAGCGAGGATAGATTGAAGGTTCCATCTGAAGGCTTATGTACCAGGCTAAATACATTTCATAGAATTCAACTTGTTGCTTTTTTGATAATGTAAGAAATGTTTCAAGTGTAGGTATATCAAAGTTTGTTTCTAGCCAGTCCCCAAACGTTCGTCTCGTGTCTGTGGGGCTTTCATAATATAAAGTCTTTACATCTTGTGGTAATAGGAATTCATTCATTTTTACCTCCTTTCTTTCTACAAATTAATAATTACTCTTTTAACCCACTTCCAGTCAGGATCAACACTACTGTTAATGCTTGAATTTTAGTTTTTGTTTTTTGTAATCCAGCTAGAGTGGTAGCTGCGGCTGTTTCTACATAAATACCCTCAGTTTTAGCTAAGAATTTTTGAGCATCAATTATCTGCTTGTCAGTAACAGCAACCATTTGACCTCTGGTACGCTTAATCCAAGCTAAAGTAAGTTTTCCGTCCATAGGATTTCCTATGCATATTGATGAAGCGACAGTTTGCGGTTTTTTGATTTGTGTAATAACCTTGTTTTTTTTCCAAGCCCGATATACTGGATCAGCTCCTAGTCCTTGAACTCCTAAAAATTGAGGAAACTTTCCATAAACAGCAAAACCTTCGGCGATCGAGCAGCCTAAAGTGCCGTTGCCTACCGGGACTACAAAGGTGTCAAAATCAATACCACTCGTGGCTAGCTCCAGCCCAATATTAGACTGACCATATCTCCTGAGTTCATAATTACCGCATAGGAAGTAATTTTGTTGGGATGCAAATTGCTTGGCTTTAATGACGCATTGATCATAATTGATGACTTTTTTAAGTACAGCTCCACGGGTTGTGGCTTGCTTGAGTTTATTACTTGATGTTTGTTGAGGTATAAATACAACGCACGGCAAGTTTTTTTGAGTAGCAAAAGCGGCTACAGAAATAGCCAAATTGCCAGTTGAAGCACAGACCACTCCTTTTTTATTTTGTTTTAGAGCTTGATTAATTTCCACAACACTACCTCGATCTTTAAACGAACCAGTAGGATTTTGGAATTCACATTTAGCCCATAATTGGCCAGTCCACCCCAAGGTCTTTTCTAAGTTCGTTAGTCGGATCAATGGAGTCTTTAGGTTTATAGTAGGATTCATAGTAGTCCAATTTTGTTATTAATAATATTTAAAATATCTTCGTTTGCAACCCATTGTTTCATTTGCTCCATATATTTTTGCAAAGACTGATCTTTTTCTACAAAAGGTATCTGGGTGCGAATGAAATCTCTGATTGATCTAAGCACGAGAGATCCTTTTT
>JAHJBU010000006.1 GCA_018813375.1 Patescibacteria group bacterium | reverse complement strand
GAAATTATTATTCACGCTATAGCAGAAGGTGAAACTTTATCTAGTATTGCGCAGCGCTATGGTCTGGCACTGACCACAATTTTGTGGGAAAACAACTTGACTGAAAAAAGTAAGCTTAAACCTGGGCAAGAATTAAAAATTTTACCCTTAGATGGTATTAGGCATAAGGTGGCTAGAGGAGAAACAATTTATTCAGTTGGCAAGAAGTATGGTTTGCAGGGCAGTGAAACTCAGGTGATTGTAGATTATCCTTTTAACGAATTTTTAAACTCTGAAACTTTTGAATTGGCCACAGGGCAGTATTTAATGGTGCCAGATGGGGTTAAACCAGAGGCAGTTGCCAGTGTGTACGTGACCAGGCAAGCTCAGATTACTCCAGACGCGGGTAGCGTAACTGCCACGGGCAGTTTTGTCTGGCCAACATCAGGTAGGATTACTCAGGGTTATAGGTTTTATCATAAGGCGATTGATATTGCTAATAAGTCATCTAGTTCGATTTTGGCGGCTGATGGTGGAGTAGTGATTGGTGCAGGGTGGCTAGATGGTTATGGCTATGGTAACCGAGTTATCATTGACCATGGCAATGGTTTTGTGACTTTATATGCTCACTTGAGTATGGCTCAAGTTAAAGCAGGACAGCGAGTTAATCGAGGTGATGTAATTGGTCAGATGGGCAGTACTGGGCGCAGCACTGGTGTTCATTTGCATTTTGAGGTTCGTAAAGGTGGAGTATTGTTAAATCCGCTGGAGTTTTTAAATTAATTTTTTTGTCACTGTTAACACCATTTTAGCACCATTTAGAAACGTCTCCTTTTGTCACTGTCAGAAATGGTGCGGTTTTGATACCATTTTTGACAATGCTAAATTCAATAGAGCCAAACCCAACAGAGAAACAAGCGACTTTTACTAGATTAACAATTTCTCTTCCAAAATATTTGCGCCAGCAAGTTGATGGGTTAATTGAAAGAAAGGTTGTTACAACCGTAAGTGAAGCAATAAGGCTTGGTTTAATAATGTTTATATCCAGGGAAAAGATGCAACGCTGGGACGATCAAATTTTTACAGAATATAGTGCGAGCATCCTGAAAAAGGATTGCAACAGCGGGGTTTTAGTTTCTAGGCAGTTTCAAAAAGATCTCAACCGTCTAGTAAAAGAAACATCAATAAAAAAAGAAACATCAGAATTAAGAAGGGGCGTGCAATTAACTTTCAAAAGATTAGTACAGCATTTTTTCCCCAATAAGCAAAGAGATGTTTCCCCCAATAAACAAACAGATGTTTCCCCTAATAAACAAACAGATATTTTTCCAGATAAATCATTAGAGATTAAACAGCTTGGATTAAAAGACTATTTTTTTGTTGATTTTGAATTTAGAAAAAAGAAATGGAAAATTTTATTGCGTCGTCAAGGAAAAGAGTTAATCGCTTGTAAAATAGGGTATACTACGGAGTTATTATAAGAGAGTTATTATGATTGATTTAGTCAAGCTATATTTAAGCGCTGGCGACGGTGGTAATGGCAGGGTGGCTTTTCGTCGCGAGAAATATGTTCCCAAAGGCGGTCCTTCTGGGGGTAATGGTGGCGATGGGGGTCATATTATTATCAAGGGGGCAAAAGATAGAAGTTCTTTAGTTCATTTATCTGGAGTTAAGGAGTATCGGGCTGACAGCGGTCAGGCCGGTGGTAAACAAAAGCGCAAGGGATTTCGAGGAAAAGATATTGTAATTGAGGTACCCATTGGTACGAGGGTGTGGTTGTTAGCAGAAAATCAGGTCAGTAAACGTCGACGAGAGCGTTATAGTTTAGATTACTTTTTAAATAGAGATGAAGTTGATATTAAAAAATTCTATCTAAAAGCTGAGGGTCAAGCTGTTCCTTTAAAAAAAGAGGACGAATTAGAGCCGATTTTAAAGTTTGACCAAGAGGCTGACTTTAATCAGCTGCCTAAGCAACAGTTGCTAGAAGTAACGGCTTCAGGTCAAGAGGTTATGCTTTGCCAAGGTGGATTTGGTGGGCGAGGAAATAATACTTTTAAGGGTCCAGCAAATACTACTCCTTTGGAGGCAGAGCGCGGCAGTGCAGGTGAGAAGAAAATTGTAGTTTTTGAACAGCTTTTATTAGCTGATATTGGTTTGGTTGGATTTCCTAATGCTGGTAAAAGCACACTGATTTCAGTTTTAACCAAGGCTAGACCGAAGGTGGCTGATTATCCTTTCACTACCCTTGAGCCTAATCTGGGAGTATTGCCTCTAAAAGGAAGGGAAGTGGTCATAGCAGACATTCCTGGATTAATTGAAGGCGCTAGCCAAGGCAAGGGGTTGGGTCATGCCTTTTTGCGACACATAGAGCACTGTCGATTATTGCTGTTTGTGTTGTATTTATCAGAGGAAATAATTTTTGATGAAAAATTGTCAGTAAAAAAAAGAGCAGATTACCTTTACCAGCAGTTTTTAAAACTACAAAAAGAACTGGATGATTATGGTCAGGAGTTAAAAACTAAATCTTTTTTGGTGGGGATTAATAAGCAAGATTTATATTCTGAGGAATTAGTTATTGCTATAAAGAAATTATTTGCTTTGCATAAACAAGAGATAATAATTTTTAGTGCGGCTACTAAATCAGGAATAGATAAATTACTTGATGCTTTCAGTGGTTTACTGGGATAGGGCTTGTCTGACTGCAGTTAGTTCTTCGGCTGCTACTTTATAATCTTTGCTACCTGGTTCAACCAGGCTTAAAACATTTTCATAAGATATTATTGCTTCAGTTAATTTACCTTGATTTTTGAGAGTATTGGCTAGATTGTAATGAGCATTAGCATAATCAGGTTTTAGCCCAATTGCCTGAGTAAAAAGTTGGCTAGCTTGGTCATATTGACCCACGTTGTAAAAGATGCTGCCTAGAGCAATTCTTAAATCAGGATTAGATGGAGAGGCTTGAATAGCCTGGACATAAGAGTTAACAGCCCATTGGTCAGCGCCCTTAGCAACGTCTGTGAGGTTGTTGTAGACTTGAGCTAAAACTTGCCAATTGCGCACGTCTGCTGGTTGTAATTGTGTAGCTGCTCGGCTTTCTCTGATAGCTTGTTGGATTAACTGTAGAATATTTGCTTGCTCTTGATCTGTTAGATTTGTTTTATTAGCCAATGCGGTAGCAATTGAGAGATTGGTTAAAGCATAACGACGACGGTAGTTAGCCAGGTAGGGATTTAGCAAGATCGCTTTTTGTTGAAGCTGGTACATTTGCGTAATTTGATTATTTTGACCAGCTTTATTGGCTATAAAAAAGGCGTAGTTGGCGGCAGTAGCTCTAGCTAAGCCATAAGCACCAAAGCCAAAGCCGACTAATAATACTACCCCCAACACTTGAATAGCTTGATGATGGTATGTAATTTGTTTAAATTTATGCACTGGTAAAGATAGCCAGGCGGCTAAGACCAACCCGAATAACACTAAAAGAGAAGTGAAGGGTGGTAGAAGTAGCTGTAAGGTCAAGAGAGTGAGCAACATCCAAGTTAGGGGCGAGCTCCATAGTTTCGATTGATATTTAATTTGCTTGAGGATTTTTAGTGCTAAGTAGAGCCAGCTAGCTAAGCCAAGTACCCCAGTAGAGACTAGAAGAGTCAATGGGAGATTGGACCCGCTGGTAAACTGAATGTTCCACAAGGAAGTTTGATTTATCCAAGCAGGCTTGAACTGTGCATAGGCAAGGTGATAGTTGTTGGGCCCAACACCTAAAATAGCAGTTTGGGGGATGCGCAACATATCAATCGCTACCCAATAGCTGGCGGCTAAAGACGGTAAAATCGGTGAAAATGGTTGAGCTGGCAAAATCGGTGAAAATGGTTGAGCTGGTAAAATTGAGTACAGATTTAATCCAAGCCCAGCAACAATTATAGCCAGCATGGCCCAGGTTAACAGAGTAACTTTCTTACTCTTTTTAAGAGTTATGATAACTAAAGCAAGCAAGCCCGCTAAGGCCACGACCAGTATTTGAGCTGCTACTAATGGTGATTCAACTAGACCAAATAATAGATTATGGCTGAGGTTAATGCCAATTGAGGATAAGCTAAGTAAGCTGGCGCTAGCTCCAAAAACAGTTAAAAAAGTTTGATTAAATTTTTTATCGGCTAGGTTTGTTCCTAAGTAGGCAAGTAGGATTATAGTAAGATACACTCCTCCAAAACCTAATAGATTATCTACGGGGTAGCTATTGGTAAAAAATATTGCTGCAATAATTACTGCGCCAAAAATTACTAAAATAGTGGTAAAAGAGGAAAAAGTAATACCAATACTTTTTTTTATTAACATCTTGATTCCAGCTAGAGCTAGTAAGATTAAAGCCACTAGGAGAGCTAAAAATTGTTTAGTATCAACCACAAAAGTTTCGCCAATGGGCAGAACCAATAAGGGGAGTAAAGCCGTGAGGGTTAATAAAGTAGCAGAGCTAATTTTCTTCATTGATTTAAGTCTTAAGGCTCAGTCTCTGGCTCAGTTTAAAATTTAGTCTCTGGCTCAGCTTGAGGCTCAGTTGGTTCAAATTGAGGCTCGGTTGGTTCAAATTGAGGATTAGCTTGAGGCTCAGTTTGAGGATCAGCTTGAGGCTCGGTTTGAGACTCGGGGGCGGGTTCAAATTGTTGTGGTTGTTCTGGTAGCTCGATTGGCCCGCCAGGCAAAGGAGAAGGCAGAGGAGCTGGTTGCTGCAGATTCATTTGGCTGTTTTGTTGTTGAGTCTGACCAGCTGCTTGTTGTTGAGGATCCTTTGGTAGTTTGTCTTCAAGGATCAATAATTCTCGCTGAGCTTGTTTATAATCATCTGAGTCTGGCTCGATGTTAGCTAAAGCTTGAGTCATGGCTTGATAGGCTAATCTATAGCTGCCTTTTTTATCAAGGGCATTAGCTAAGTTGTAATAACCGTTGGCGTAATTGGGTCTTAGCCTAACGGCAGTTTGAAACTGTTGGATGGATTGGTCAAGTAAGTTGGCTTGAGTTTCTTTATCTTGAACCAGCTGAGAAAGTTGATAAAACAAACCTCCATATTCAACTCGCAACATTGGATTAACTGGATCTTTAGCAATGGCTTGTCCTAAGTTATCAATAGCAGAATTTTCTGCCCCTTGAGCAACATTGATTAAGTTGCGGTAAATTCCACCCATATTCTGCCAAGTAGAGTAAAGACTAGGGCGCAATTGAGTTGCTACTTGACCTTGCTCTATAGCGCGTTGCACTAAGGTGGAAATCTGCTCACGTTGCTGAGTGGTTAGCTCTGGCGCTTGACCAGTTTCTGGGTCAGGCGCTTGACCCTGAGACAGCGATGAGGCTAGAGTTAGGTTGATTTGAGAGAGAGAAATGCGGTAATCAGTTATTTGAGGCATGTACTGGATAGCACCAATGTGGGCATCATATACACCTTGAGCATTATTTTGAGAGAAAGCTGTTTGAGCCTGGCGCATGAGGGCTTCAGCTGCATAGACGCGGTAGGTAAAGTAGCCTGAGACTATTACAATCGCTCCCAGGGCTATGGCAGTAACAAAACTAGTATATCCTGGCAAATGTACTTTTTTGGTTTGATTAGAGCTCTGCGCTGCGATTAAGCCAGCTAGAATAAAGAAAAAGGTATATGTAATGACATTAGCTGGCAGTAAGAAAAAGCTTAAGATGATGGCATACACTGTTAGACGTAAAGCTAGAGTGAGTGAAGTGTTTTCTAGTTTTAAGCTAGATTTAATGGTTGCTATTATCAGTAAAATAAAACTACCAAAACCCAAAATACCAGTTGTGGCTAAAAGCTGGAGGGCTTCATTGGAAGCGGTTTGGAAAACAATTGTCCATAGGTCCGTTTGGGCTAAAAACGCCGGCTTGACTTGGGTAAATAGCACTGGGAAGTTTGCTAAGCCAATCCCAAAGAATAACTCTCTAGCACTTTTAATTGCATCAAGAGCAAGTGACCAGCTAGCTTGTAAAGGCAGGAGTTGGATTACAATTTTTCCTTGAGCTAGCATAAAGCCGTAAGCAACTAGAGCTGCTAGCTGAATGCCAGCTGCAACAAATAGACTAGTTTTTTTAGTAAGGATTTCTTCTTTAACCGCCCAGGCAGTAGTAGCTATGAGCGTAAAGGCAATTGTAGTCATTAATACCAGCGGTGAACCAGCTGGAGTAAAAACAATGCTTTGCATCCAAATTGGCAATGTAGTTATTTCTGCTAGTATGACTAATTGAAAGACTCCATGTAGAGCTAGGGCAGTGCCGGCTGCAATTAAGGCAGTTAGGGCCCAACATAGATTTTTGGTTGATTTTTTTGCAGTGGCTAAGAAATAGGTAATAACTGGCAAGGCAAGGAATAACGCGCCTTTGCTAATTAAACTTTCTACTCGAGCTTCACGGGTGAGTAGGATATCTAACCCCATGGTGGCCCAGAATATACCTAGAGTAAAGATAAAAAAAGATGATTGATGACTGTGTGTTTTTGTAGTGAGGTGCTTGTAGCCTGCGATAACTAATAGTACTAATGCTACCAAGATGATAAAAGTATTTTTGTTAGTAGAAAAGAAGTTAAGCGTAAAAGGAGCAAAGATCAATGGTGTAATTAATAGTAGGACCGGGGCAGTTAATTTTTTTGTCATACTTAATTTATACGTGTTCTGACTAGTGAAGTCAATCTAGTGATGAAGTATTGTGAGATATTTTGATTAATCATTAGATACCTATTTGCATTGTTGCTTATAAAAAGTGATATGATTAAGTTATGCACGTAGCAAAAAAGGTAAGGGTGGCAAAAAATAGCGGTTTTACTCTTATTGAACTATTAGTAGTGATGGCAATTATTGGGATTTTAGCAGTTATTGCAATTGGTAGTTTTACGAGTTCTCAAATTAAGGCTCGTGATGCTTCTCGCAAAAATGATCTAGAGCAGATTGGTCGTGCTCTAGAAATTTATTATAGTGATAAAGATGAGTATCCGGATCATTCTGTAGATTTTGAAATAATTGGCTGTGACGTTAAGCCAGCTATTTGTAAGTGGGGAGCGCAGTGGAGTGATGGGAGCACTACTATTTATATGGCTGAGTTACCTATGGATCCTACCCCAGGGTTATTTTATCATTATCTTTCAGATGGTGTTTCATATCAGCTTTATGCTCGATTGGGAAATGATCAGGATCAATCTATCCCAACCGATAGTGGTAATCCTGCCAACTATAGTATTGATTGTGGTAGTTGTGGGGATTCAAGCTGTGATTGTAATTATGGGGTGTCTAGTTCTAATAAAACTGTTGGGGATGGGCGAACTATCGTTCCAGACTAAAAAGTTTTTAATCAGCGCAAGTAATGTAATCACCATCAGCGTAGATAAGCGTTTGCGCGCCACAAGTGGTAGAGCAACGGCTTTGACTTGTAGCAATCTCAGTATCGGATAAGTTTTCTAATGTGACTCGAAGGCGGAAGTCATCATCGTTGCAGTAATAGTATTCAAAGATATATCCTCCAATATCGTTTTCAGTTAAGTCTTTCATATAGATGGTTTGACATCCATCGATGCCACCAGCAGCAAAGTCCGCGCTAGTACAAACAGGACAAATGGTGGTGCCACTCGCACCGCAGGCATACATGTTGCCATTTATGCCAGCTGGGTATTTTTGGTAGTCGTTATAGTAAAGGCGCAGTGCAGTTTTGAGGTTGTTTATTTCAGTTTTTTTTGAGGTGTCTCTGGCGCGTTGGCGCATGCCCTGTAAATTAGTAACTAATAATGCTGTCAGAATCCCTAAAATAAAAATGACTACCAGGAGCTCAATAAGAGTAAAGCCGCTACTGCGTTTTGATAAATTGCTACTGTGTTTTAATAAATTGCTACTGTGTTTTAATAAATTGTTTTGTGATTTTTTCATATTTTTACTCATTTTTAAGTGTAGCAGTTATTTAGTCTGCGCACCAGTTGTCAGGATCAGCACATTGGCCATCACATTCATCATCGTCGTAGGTCCTTGGGCAACCTGAGGCTACAGGATCTGCGTAGCTTTTACAAACTCCACTAAGGGGATTACAGGCGTTTTGCCCAACAGAGTAACAAAGCGGGATATTGCTAGAGGTAACACAGTAGTTAAAGCCTTCATAGGTAGAGTTGGCTGGAGGGCTAGTATTTATTTCACAACTACCTTCTTGACCACAGTAGAGTATTCCGTCACAAAGGAGTTTTTCAATAATTGGGTCACTGGTGTTTTGAAGCGGGGCGAGAAGCTTGAAATTTTGACCGCAAGCGTCGTCTGGATCGTGTATGTAGCAGTAGGGCAGATTGTAAATTGGGTCACAGGGGATATTGTTAAGATAAGGATTGAGCGAATCTCCGCCACAGGTTTGGAGAATAGTTTCTTCTGGAAAACAATCGTTGTCGTTGTAGTAGTTTTCAAAGGCGATTCTAATGCGCTCAAGATCTGTTTTGCGCTGGGCGTCGCGAGCTTTATTGATTTGGTTTTTCCAGGACATTAGCGCCAGGATGATTATCACTGATAGGATGGCGATGGTGATAAGTAGCTCGATCATGGTGAAGCCGGAGCTGGAAGTGGAATTGAAGCCGGAGGTGGAATTGAAGGTGCGGCTGGGGCTAGAGCTGGAGCTGGAGTTAGAGCTGAATAAGCGACGAAGTTTTTGCTTCATGGTTTTAGTATAGCAAAATAGGATTGCTTCTGTTGGGTTTGGATCTATTGAATTTAGCATTGTCAAAAATGGTATCAAAACCGCACCATTTCTGATAGTGACAAAAGGGGACGTTTCTACTTAACGTTAACAGTGACAAAAGGGACTCAAAAGGGGATGTTTCTAAATGGTTTTAACTTGGGTGGGGGTGAGGGCGTAGTTGAAAAAGATGTAGTTGTTGCAAAAAATGCATTTTTATGTATAATAAATAATGAAATTTAGTTATTTTTTATACACGAAACATGAAAAACAAACTCCAGCAGCTTTGTCAATCTGGACAAAGCGTAATTACCACTAATGAATTGGGGATGATTTGGCAGTTAAATGATAGAGCGGTTTTGCGTAATAAAATTTATTATTGGGTTAAAACTGGCAAGTTGCATCGTTTGCAGCGTGGTGTTTATGCACTACAGGTCAATTATGATCAGCTAGAACTAGCAGGAAAAGTTTTGTCGCCTTCTTATGTTAGTTTGAGTACGGTCTTACAGCAAAAAGGAGTAGTCTTTCAATATGATGAAACAATCACTAGTATTGCTAATTTAAGTCGAGAGTTTGAAGTAGCTGGAGTGAAGTTAAGTTATCGGAAAATTCAGGATAAAGTATTATTTAACGACTTAGGGCTTGAAAGGAAAAACAGCTATACCATTGCAAGTAAAGAAAGGGCCTTGCTGGATATGATGTATTTAGTTCCTGGGTTTTATGCAGATAATTTAGCCAAAATAGATTGGGAGCAGCTTTTAATATTAGTTGAGATTTATGATCAGCGCCGATTAAAAAGCGAGGTCCATAATTTATATAAAACTAGGAGGGAATAGATGTTAGACAGACAGCAGCATGAATTGATGCTGAAAAATATTTTGCGAGATATTTATAAAGATTCTTATTTAAGCCAAAGGTTGGTGTTTAAAGGTGGGACGGCGTGTTATTTGTTTTATAATTTACCTCGGTTTTCTGTAGATTTAGACTTTAATCCTCAAGTGGAGTTGGATAAAGATTCTAAAAAAATAATTTTAGAGAAGATAGGGAAAATTGCAAATAAGTATGGCGAAGTACAAGAGCAGCGTGAGAAAAAGAATACTTTATTAGTGGTTTTAAGATATATGAAAAACTATTTTCCAGTGAAAGTAGAGGTGTCATTGCGTCAGGTCAGCGCTGAGTTTGAGCTGTTAAATTTATTTGGATTAGGAGTGGCTGTTTTACCTAGAGAAATGATTTTTGCAGAAAAGTTGCAGGCGCTAACAAATAGACGTGGTGCGGCTAATAGAGATGTTTTTGATGTAAATTTCTTTTTTCAGCAAGGGTGGAGAATAAATAGAGTATATCTAGAGCAGTTGGTGGGTAAAAATTGGGCAGAATATCTTAAAGATTGTGTTAAGTTTGTTGATAAAAAAGTTAAAGTCAAAACTATTTTGGATGGTTTGGGACAGTTGTTAGATCAAGCACAGCGAAAGTGGGTAAAAGAAAATTTAAAGGAAGAAATGCTCTGGCAGTTAAAAAGTTATTTGGGGACTCAGGTTAAAGTTTAAGGTTTTAAGGTTTAAGGCGCGCCCTCGCTGGGGCCAAAGTTGATGGTGAGCCAGTGTCTGGGTCGAAGCGAATGGCAGAGCCGTTGTAGAGGATTTTGACTTGGGTGGGGGTGAGGGCGTAGTTGTAATTGATATTTATTGCAAATAGTGGTAGGATTACTACCAGTAATATGAATAAAATAGCAGCAATTATAAAAACAGGAAGAAAAGTGTTTACGGCACAAGATCTGGTGGTGATCTGGGGGTACTGCGATGAGCGGAAATTGTATGAACTAATCAAGTATTATGTAAGAAGGGAAGAGATATTTGTCCTGGCAAGAGGGCTATATGCTATTAAGCAGTATACAGAACAAGAGTTGCGAGGCGATCCACAATTGTTAATGAAGATTGCCAATAAGTTGGTTCCTAACTCATATGTTTCGTTATTTACTGTTCTCAGGCAGCAGGGGGTAATTAGCCAGTACTATGACGAAGTGTACTGCGTGGCGAGCCGGTCGGTGATAAGAAGGGTAATGGGAGTGGAGTTTATTTATAAGCAGGTTAAGGAGGAAGTCCTGTTAAATGAGCTGGGAATTGTGAGCCAGAGTGGGGTGAGGGTAGCCAGTCTTGAGCGGGCAGTAGCTGACATGTGGTATGTATATCCAAAATTAAATTTGGAAAATCTGGAGCGAGTAAATAAGAAAGAGTTGAGACGAATTGTAAAGATATATGGGAAAAAGGTGATGCAGGCAAAATTAACAGAAATATGAGAAGGGGAAAATGTTAAGTATTGATAAACATAAGCAGGTGATGACAAAAATATTGCTCCAGTTGGTGAGCAATAAAGCTCTGTCGGCAAAGTTGGGATTTAAGGGTGGGACGACTTTGTATTTATTCGATAAGTTGGACCGATTCTCGACTGACTTGGATTTTGATTTGATTGGTGAGGGGGGAGAGAAAGAGATTGCGCTGATTGATAAGATTGTGCGGGAGAATCTGAGAGTAACTGATCAAAAAATTAAGAGATACACCTGGTTTTGGCAGGGGAGTTATGGGAAGGGTTTGAGTAAGATCAAGCTTGAGGTTAATACGAGGCAGTTTGGGAATGAGTATGAAAGGCGAGATTATCGAGGCTACTCAGTTTTGGTGATGAAATCAGAATACATGTTTGCGCATAAGTTGTGTGCAGTGTTGGATAGAAAAAAACTACAAAATAGGGATCTGTATGATGTGTGGTGGATGTTGAGTAAGGGCTATGTTGTAAAAGAGAAAATTGTGGAGGAGCGAATGAAAGTGAGTATGAGAGAGTATTGGGGAAAGTTACTAGAGCTAGTGAGAGGATTGTCAGGAAACTATGATATTTTAAATGGCTTGGGAGAGGTGATGAGTAAGAGTAAGAAGGATTGGACACGGGCAAAGCTACTCTCTGAGCTGGAGCTGGAGCTTGCAAGTAGAGTATAAGAGGGTTTTGACTTGAGTGGGGGTGAGGGCGTAGTTGAATTAATTTATAAATCATGATATAAATATTTTATGAAATATTTGGATCGGTACTACCAAAATTTAGGTGAATATTTGGATTTAGAGCGAGTGTTAATTGTTTATGGTCCCCGGCGGGTGGGAAAAACGACGTTGGTGAAAAGATTCTTGAGTCAAACAGATTTGAAGTTTAAATTAGATTCCGGAGAAGATATTTTTGTTCAGCAGACTTTGGCTTCTCAAGATTTTAAGAGAATGCTGGAATATGTTCAGGGCTATGAGCTGTATGTGATCGATGAAGCTCAAGTAGTCCCACAGATTGGACAAGCGTTAAAGATTTTGTTGGATCAGACTCATAACCTAAAAATTATGGTGACAGGATCGGCTAATTTTGAGTTAGCCAGCCAACTTGAACCGCTGGTGGGGCGAAAAAAAGAGCTCTATTTGTATCCGTTGGCTCAAAGAGAATTACTCGAAAATGCTAACCCGGCTGAACTTAAACGGCAGCTAGAAGATTTTTTGATTTTTGGGAGTTATCCCAAGATTTTAACCACTCCATCAAGAGTGGAAAAAATTGAGCGCTTAAAAATGGTGGCTCGTGAGTATTTATTTCGCGATGTGTTGGCTTTTGAAGGAATTAAGTACTCACAAAAGATTGTTAAGTTGGCAAAGTTGTTGGCTTTTCAGATTGGGAGTGAGGTTTCTTACTATGAATTGGGAACACAACTGGGTTTGGACTCAAAAACAGTCGAGAAATATATTGATCTTCTTGAGAAAAATTTTATTTTATATCGGGTGGGTGGATTTAGTCGTAATTTACGCAAAGAGATTAGTGCCAAGCACAAGTTTTATTTTTGGGACACGGGGATGAGGAATGCGGTAATTGAGCAGTTTAATGCCCTTGAAAATCGTAATGATGTGGGGCAGCTGTGGGAGAATTTTGTAGTGATGGAGCGGGTTAAATATCAACAGTTTGCTCATTTTTATGGCTCAATGTATTTTTGGCGAACTTATGATCAGCGGGAAGTTGATCTGGTGGAGGAGCAGGATGGACAGCTGACAGGGTTTGAGTTTAAGTGGGGCCGAAGTCGATCTAATAAATCTAGGCAAGCGTGGTTAAAGGCATATCCACAGGCTGGCTATGAGGTAGTCACTAAGGAAAATTATTTAGAGTTTGTGAGCTAAGGCGCGCCCTCTCTGGGGCCGAAGTTAATGGCGGAGCCGTTGTAGAGGGTTTTGATTTGGGTGGGGGTGAGGGCGTAGTTGAAGATCTGGACGTCGTCGATTTGGCCGGCGCGATAGTTATCGCAGCTAGCTCCTGAGCAATATCGGCCAAAGTATGGATATACTTGAGTACTTCTAATGTTGGCAGCTGCGCCAATGCTTTCTGTCTCTTTTAGCACTCCATCAACGTAAGAACGGATATTGTCATCTGAAGTTGAGAAAGTGTAGCCCACGTGATGCCAATTGCCATCATTGGCTCCAGATGCATCAAGGCCGTGATAGACAATGTCTGAATCAACAATAGTAAAGGCAGTGCCAAAAAACCTTCTCATCCAACCAGCTTGACTTAACATTAATCCATATCCGCCTCCTGATGATTTGACCCAAAAAAACATGCTCTCGTTATTACCATCAAGAGCTGTGCCAGAGGCACCATAGATGTAATCATCAGTGCCATCGGTATTTATTGAGGCGTTGAATTTGCCAGTGGTACCGTTGTTCCAAGCATTGGAAGAATCCTCATCAGAGCAGGTGCCAATTCCATCTTGGGTTCCTAAGCTTCCTATAGAGATAGTTAAATCATTGCCATTGCCAGTAATATCATTAATGGTGTTGCCTTGGCATTCATCAAAGCGATAGTGAGCAATGGGCCCGCCGCGGTTGTAGTCATAGGCGACTTGAGCGGGAGTGCGGGCGTAGTCGTAGATTTTGACGTGGTCAATTTTACCGTCCCAATTATATGAATCAGTAAGACTTGCGCCTCCTATTTTTAGATTAGCCGCACTGACAGAGCTGGTTCCAGCTGCTGTTCCTGTTGCCAAGCTTCCGTTTACATAAAGCTTTATTGCTCCAGAAGATGAGGTTCCGTCCCAAGTGCCGCAAACATGGGCCCAATTTGTATTGGATGCGGCAATTGAGGCAGATCCAGTTAATCCAGATGAATTTCTAACTCCAAATGCCCACGTTCCCGTATTAGTCAGATAAATGTAAAATCCATAATATCCGCCAGACTCGCCGCCGTTAGCAATAACATAATGGTAGTCGCCGTCAGTAATTGAATCGGGTTTAGCCCAGGCACAAACAGTATATGGAGGAGTATTAAGAACAGAGCTTGAAAAAGTAACTTTACCATCGGTTGCATCAGAAAATTTAATAGCGGCGCCAGTTTGTCCATTAGTCCACGAAGCTGAACCACCAAGCGTCCCCGTATTACCATTGCCACTGGTATCTTGAGCAGTAATGCCAGTTTTTTCATCAAATTTCCATTCAGCGATGGGGGAGCAGGAAGCGGTGGTATCTCCAGGCGGGCAGTAGGAACGGTCACCGGAGAAGCTGGCGTTGCCAGAGGCATCAGTGCCAATAGCGCCCATGACTGAGGAGGCGCCTTGATTCATATCAATGAGGATTTCATCGGCGGTAAGGGCGGTGGAGTAGATTTTTACTTCGTCGATTTTCCCATCAAAGTATCTAGAATTATTGTAGGGATTTCTTCCAACGCCCCACTTAGTTCCGTTACCAGTATTTCCCGATCTATCAGCACTTCCATCTAGGACTCCATTAACATAAAGTTTTACTGTTGTCCCGTTCCAAACACTAGCAGTATGAACCCATTGACCAGTGAGGTTGGTAAAGTCAGTATCTCCATATGTCCACTGGTTGATATCTCCATCTTGCCAAAGGCTTAATCTAGGAAAACTATTGTTATATATTTCATGGAATGGACCAAATATGCCGCTAATTCCGCCTTCAGAAACAATGCTATAAAGAGAGGATGATGCGGGGACGGTGTCTAAATAAATCCAAGCAGTAATGCTTCCTTCAGTAGATAAATTAATATCGGTAGTTGACTCGCTCATTTCTGAGTATTGAGTTGAGCCATTATAATTTAGTGTTTTACCAAATTTGCCATTGTTACTCCAAGATGGAGATGCATATAGTGTGAAGTTATTACCTCCAATACCTTCGTCATAAGCCGTCGTTCCATATCCTTCATCAAATTTCCAGTAACCTATTTTTGATGAAATCGGCGAGCCGCCAATGGGATGCCCGGCGTTCATGTCCTCGATGATTTGGCCAGGAGTACGGGCGTAGTTGTAGGTTCTAAAATCATCAATATTAACTTCTGCTGATCCAAAATAAAAGGGTGATGAGCCACTAAATTTTGGATTTGCAACAGATACGGATCCTACATATGAACCATTAACATACGCTTTAAAAGCAGATCCCTCCTTGGTTCCAGCTACGTGATACCAGGTGTTATCTGAAAATTGAGTTCCACTACCAACTCCATCTAGGTACACATCAGTACCTGTGTTTCCTGCATCATATCTCCAGTGAAGCATCCTACCCGAGGTATGTCTCCAGATCCCCGGACTTCTATCTGATCCAGAAGGCTTATAGTTGAAAATGCCTTGCCACCCCGACGTGTATCCAGTAAATTGGATCCAAAATTCTATGGTATGTGTGTCAGTGTCTAGTATATTTGTAGAAGCTGTTGTTCCTGTAGTTCCTCCTTCAAAAACAAGTGCTTTACCAAATTTGCCGGGAGTATAGTTTTTAGTAGTTGTGAAGTTAAGATTTGAGCCCGAAGCATCATTGGCATTCCCATCAAATTTATAATGTGTTGTGGACCCCGGCGCCCAGTTATAAAGCGAGCGAACGTCAGCGGGGGAAAGGGCGCGGTTGTAGATGCGGACTTCGTCGATTTTTCCTGACCAATATGAGGTGTTGCAGGTTCCACCACGACAACCAATATTAACCACGCCACTTGTTGCAATAGTTCCAGAATAAGAAAATGTTTCTTTTATCTCGCCATTGGCATAGGTAATGATGTTATTACCATCATATGTAAGAGTAACGTGCGTCCATTGATTTAGTGGGGGAGAATATCCCGTAGAGTGCCAATACCAAACAGTGGATGATGTGTACATAGCCCATTGGAGTGCACCGCTTTTTAGTGCCCACTCAAACGAGCTTTCTTTATTGGTAATCATGAGCTCAGCACTCGAAGCAGTGGGGTAAATCCAAGCTGAAGCAGTGATGTAGCTTGAGTTTAAAGGAGTGGAGCTGGCAACAGTCGCACCTTGATTAGTGCTTAAGCTTATTGAGTTACCAAATTTTCCACCACTATATGATGGCGAATTAACTAGGGTTGCGGTATGAGAGTTACCGCTGGAGTCAGCAGCATTGCCCGAAGCTTCATCCATTTTCCAATATCCCACTAATCCCTCTGATAAAAAGTTTTGTTGTTCGCTGGCGCCAAAGGAGGCGGAGACGCCTTCACTTGAGCCACGACCAGCGTAGTCAGCTTTGATCTGAGCGGCAGTGCGGGCGTAGGGGTAGATTTTAGGCTCATCAATAAAACCGTTAAAAGCAAAATACCCACCAGCATAAGTTTCTCGGCCAATAGTGGTGTTTGTAGCATTGCTAATAAGATTGCCCGTGGTTCCGGTATAGGGAGAACCAACTTGTTTTCCGTTTGCATAGGCCGTGATTGTAGCACCAGATCGCGTAAGACAAACATATGTCCACTGACTCAGTGGAAAGGAGTAATTCCATCCTGGAGAATTGGTTCCATCAGCTCTTCGTGTTTGAATTGTTGCATTATTTTGACTAATTCCAAAAGCCCAATGGCTGACATTCCAATCACCAGACGACATAATTGTTCCTGTATAGTTTTTGTGATTGCCCTTTGGATTAACCCAAGAACACATGGTGTAGTCTGTTAATGAGGTGAAATTTTGATTTGTGATGCTAACTCCATCATCAACATTATCAAAAGCAAGACATTTTCCAGAAATACATTGATCTTCAGTTTTCCAAATAGGAGCGCTTAAAAAAGTACCATTTTTTTCTTGTCCGGATGAATCATTCGCCGTTGTCCCATATCCCTCATCAAATTTCCAGTGTGCCACTGGGGCGGGGGATTTTTCTTCGTTGGTCGGGGAGCCGACGGATGGTTCGGTGGTGGTGGTTTTACGAACAAAAATCCAGTCCCAATCAGCTACAAAATTTTGATTACTAGCTGAACTATCATATCTGGCACCAAGTCGTAGATATTCACTACTAAGTCCGCTATTAGTATTTCCAGCCGTAGTAGAACCAGAAGTTTCTCCAGTGCGCCAGTGAGTAGCGCTGGTACCAGTCACTCTGACCTCATCACGGTTCCACTGACCGCTGCCGTTGTATGAATAATTAGGCCAACTACTGTCATTGCGGATATAAGTAGTACCATTGTGATCTAGTATTCCAAAATTATTACTAGTAGAAGCCCAAAAACCTACCGTAGTATAACCATTAGCAGCTGAAGTGGTGGTGTAAACTCTGGTAGAAGCGGCATAGTTGCCAGTATAAGCAGTAGTGCTTTGAATGTAACGGTTAGTATTACCATCACTTAATAATCCACTAGCCTGAGAAAAATCTGTGCCGGTGGTGGTACCAATTGTACCTTGGGTCCACTTGGCTGAGTCAATTGATGGGCTAGAAAAATCATCAAAAAATTCAAAAGTGCTATCTCCACTAGTTGCAGAAGTTGCACTTGAGTTGCCATAGTAAACTAAAATTGTAGCTCCAGAAGTAGGTAGGGAAGGAGCCTTGGTCCAGATTTTAGTATCCGAGTCATTACAAGCATAGGCGCCAGATTCTTCAATCCAATATGGCAATACTTTCCCCTGATGGTCTGTAATCCTAATATCATCACAATCACTTTGCATTTTGCCGGCAGTAATGAGAGCGGCAGTATCTAGAGTGATGGCCACCTGGTAGTCAGTTTGATCAGAACCAGCATTAGTAATCGCCACGCTCTTCCTATACCCCCACCCGTCATTAAACCAACCAGCTTCGGTTTCTTGTGGGGTTTTGAGGCGCAGTAGAGCCAGTGGGAGGAAAATAATTAGCACAAAAACAGCTCCCCACAGCACCGGGCGGTTTTTACTGTGGCGACGCTGCCATACCAGACTCAGAGTCTTGCTAAACTGAGTTTTACCCCAGCGGCTATGTTTAATTTTACTAATGATAAAGCTAACTAGAGCGATAATTAAATTGCCCAGCCAGTCGAGGAAAGCAACAATAGTAGTGTAGATTTTAAGAGCGGTTTTTTTTAGCCAGAGGAATGTCTTTTTTCTAGTACGCCACAGCCCGCCGGCCACCACCAGCACCCCGTGGCCGAGGTGATCTAAAAAGCTGGTGAATTTGGCTAGTATTTTCATTTTTTAAATTCTCGCAAAAACTTCAGAAAATACGTTACGCTTCGTGTAAGGTTGGTGTGTTAGGTTGTGTGAAGCTGTCAGGGCGTGGCTCATGGTGGGCAAGTGAAAATTAAGACTTCGCTTTAGCGGGATCGTTACCCGTTGCGTCCACAGCTTTAAAAATTGATTTTTGGTAATGACAAACTTAAGAAGTTGAACTATACTTCTTTTTAGAAGTCTTAATTTTCGCTTGCGGGTAACACCTGCTAAGTCAAACAAGACACCCCTAAACCAAGGGGTTTTTTGTTTCTTATCTCGCTCCAACCGTTTGCTGACCAAGTGAATGCTTCTTTTTGTAGCTATCACCACCCCAATCACCCCATGACCGAGGTGATTTAAAAAGTTGGTGAGGTTGTTGATTAGTTTTGACATTTTTTGTTTTTTGAATTAAAATAAATTTAGATAAAATAACTCGTTACTTGGATGGACGCTTGCGTCGGTTCGGACGAGTTTTTTTATACTTTTGACGCCAATACTTAGTAGCTAATTTTTGCCATTGCAGTGATTTCTCAATTACCACTTTATCCTTAATAGAATCATAAAACTGAGTGTCTTTACCTGTTTTTGACCATAGAAAACTACCTGCCACCATATCAGCAGTGTTGATGATTGAGTTTTGTTGGCTATCTAGCTGTTGAATTTTTAAATTTTCTCCCAATAAATTTATCAAGATATTTTGAAACTTATCTTGGTCACTTGTTTTATGAAAGTGCTTATCAAAGATGATATCTAAAGTTGTACTAGGATAAAAATTCTGACACTCAATCAATAATTGCCAGCAAAGCAATGCATAGTTTAGAGGTGAGTCAGGAATGCTTTTCCCTTGTTTTTTGACTTCCAAGATAAAGATGTCTATTTGCTGTTGGGTTAAGTTTTTAAAAAATCTTTTTTTAGTTTTCTCCCCAGAACGGTAAAATTTTATTTCCGCAGGTATTTTTTTATAAGGGGAGTTTCTAGTATTCTTAGTTGTGTACTCAAGCTTTTCTGGTTTGGTAGTGGCAACAGCAGCAATAATCACGACAGTGTCTGTAGGATCAGGTAGAGTACCTGACTCATCAACGTAGATATAAGTGGTATTTATTTTATTTTTCATTTTTAAATTATCCACCATGGCAGAAGAAAGATTTTTTTATTGTCTTTTTTTCAAAAGGGGATATTTCTATTTTATATTAAAATACTCATTTCACTTTTGATGCAAATGCATCAATTTTGATGAGATTTCATCAAACTGAACCTGCTCTTAATTTGGATATAAATACTGCCCAGGCTTAGACTTAAATT